>JAYUWY010000114.1:0-4042 GCA_043753285.1 Gemmatimonas sp.
CTCGCGGCATCGCTGTGGCGATTCAATCGGAAGCTCGGCGCTGCGTTGGCCGAAGTGCAGACGCTCTCGGGATTCATCCCGATTTGCGCGAGTTGCAAGAATGTGCGCGATGACGCGGGCTACTGGCAGTCGGTCGAGGCGTACATCGCGTCGCGCTCGGCGGCGCAGTTCTCGCATTCAATCTGCAATAGTTGCGGGCCTCGCCTGTATGGTGAGGATTGGCCATCACAGTCGGCGACGGCTCTCAGTGCGCCAACCGACGGTCCGCCTCGCGCTTAAGCAGCCACAACGCGAAGCACGCGTGGGCGGTCGTTGCGATCACTGACACGCGCCACAACCAATGCAACTGGAAACCCGGTAGCTGTGCGATCCACAGCGCCGGCAAGGCAAACACCACCAGTCGCACGGCGCTCGAAATCACCGAGGGAATGGTGTTCCCCATCGCCTGAAACATCGACGAACAGGTGAACACCAATCCCGACGCGACGAAGTTCCACGAGATCGTGCGCAGGAAGTGCACGGCGATTTCGATGACGGCGGGATCACTCGCGAACGGACCCACGAGCCACTCCGGACGCCAATGGGCAAACAGCGTCATCGCCGCCATGAGCACGCTGGAGATTTTCGCCGCCGCCCAGAACGTTTCCCGCGCGCGCTCCGGATATCCGGCAGCGACATTCTGACCAGCGATGGGCGCCGCGGAGATCGCAATCGCCATCACGGGCAAGAACAGCGACTGCATGATGCGCGAGCCCACGCCGAATCCAGCCTGCGCAGATGCCCCAAAATCTTGGATGATGCCGTAGATGACGGCCATCGAGAGAAACATGAGCGCGAACTCACCGCCTGATGGCACACCAATCTTGAGCAACTTGCTCCACACCGCGTAGTCGGGGCGAAACGGCGCTTCCTCGCGCGTCGCGGTGAAGTGCTCGTGCGTGACGAAGTACCACGCCGACGTGAGTACGCCGATGACAATCGCGATGGTGGACGCGAGGCCAGCGCCGGCGATGCCCATCGGACGTCCGGTCAGCCACCCGGCGATGAGCACCGGCGCGAGGATCGCGTTGAGCAACACCGTGGACATCTGAATCAGCATCATCGGGCGCACGACGCCGGAGCCGCGCAACGCGGCGCCCATGCTGATGAGCGCAAACTGCAGCGACAGCGCCGGCAGGAACCAGCGCAGGTAGATCAAACCGTTCGCGAACGTCGCATCATCCGCCGCGATGCTCCGCAAGTACATCGGCGCGAGCGTCAGGCCAAACACGAAGACGGCCGCGCCCGTGATGCCGGAGAGCAACAGACTTTGGCGAAACGCGATGGCACCTTCAATGCGATCCTTGCGGCCCGCCGCGTGCGCAATCAACACCGTCGTACCCACGCCCAATACTTGGGTCAGCGCAATCACGATGAACTGCACGTTGCCCGCTGCGCTGACGCCGGCAATCGCCGAATCGCCGAGCTTCGCCACGAAGTACAGGTCCACGAGCACGTACAGTGTTTGGAACACCATGCCCAGTGCCATCGGAATAGCCATGCGCACGATGTGCTTGGAGATTGACCCCTGTGTGAGGTCGTGGTTCACATGACTCACGGCTGCACCAATGTCACTTGATCAGGTTTGTCGGGCACCACGCAGATGAACTCGAAGGGGCCGTCCACAACTTCGTACGAATGCGGGACGCCCGCGGGAATAAACAGGGTGTCGTCGGCGCCCACCTCGTGCACCACATCGGCAATCGTGATGCGCGCGCGGCCGCGGAGCACATACTGCTGATGCTCCACGAGATTGGTGTGGTAGGGCATGCCGCCGCCCGCGCCAAACGTGAAGCGGCGCAGGACGAAGCTGGTGTCACCCTGCTTGGGACCAACAAGCACGCGGAACGCGGCGTCGCGGCCGGCGGGAATGACCGTGGGGGCGACACTGTCCGCGGGGCGGACGGTCGAGAGGGGCGCGGAATTGGACATAGGACAAGACAACGGCTGAGGGAGTCCGTACGTTATCCACCGTTAGTCGTTCGCGCACCCTCCCGCTCGTCTTCACCTGATTGGAGATCTGCCGTGTTCCGTCGCCTCCCCGGCCGCGCCAAAGACTTTGCGCGGCTGCTCCCGGTTCTGCTCGCTGCCCCCCTCGCGCCGGTTGCGGCGCAGATCCCTGTGGCACAGGAGCTCAATGCGCTCCACTTCCGCTCGATTGGCCCCGCGACGATGTCGGGACGCATCGCCGACGTCGCGGTCTATGAAGCCAATCCTGCCATCTGGTACGTCGCCACCGCGCACGGCGGCGTGTGGAAGACGACCTCCGGCGGCACGACGTGGACGCCGATGTTGCAGGACCAAGGCCTGATGTCGTTTGGCGACGTCACCGTCTCGCAGCAGAACGCGGACCTCGTGTGGGCCGGTGGCGGCGAGAGCAACAATCGCCAGTCCACGAGCTGGGGCAGCGGCGTGTGGAAGTCCACGGACGGCGGCACGACGTGGACGAACATGGGACTCAAGGAATCGAAGCACATTCATCGCATCGCGATTGACCCGACGAACAACGACGTCGTGTATGTCGCAGCGACGGGCCCGCTGTTTGGGAGCGGTGGCGAGCGCGGCGTATACAAGACCACCGACGGCGGACGCACTTGGCGCCGCGTGCTCGCGGGTGACGAAGACACGGGCGCCAACGACATCGTGATGTCGGCGCGCGATCCCAAGATTCTGTTCGCCTCGATGTACCAGCGTCGTCGCAGTGAGTGCTGCATGAACGGCGGCGGACCTGGTAGCGCGCTGTACCGCTCCACCGACGCCGGCGAAACGTGGGCCCGCGTCGCCGGTGGCTACCCCACCGGCGACCTCGGCCGCATCGCTGTCGATATCTCGCGCTCGAATCCCAACATCGTGTACTCGTTGGTGGAAGCACCGGCTGGTGCTGCACCGGCTGGTGCTGCACCAGCCGGTGGATCGATGGCGTCCAACGCGCCGACGTCCAACGCGGTCAACGGCTTGTGGCGCTCGGACGACGGTGGTACGACGTGGGCGCGCGTGAACTCGATCAATCCGCGCCCGATGTATTTCTCGAAGGTGTTGGTTGATCCGTCGAATCCCGAGGCCGTGTACTACGGCGGCGTTGGACTGCACATGTCGCTCGATGGTGGCAAGACCACCGAGACCGATGCAGCGATGGTCACGCACGATGACATTCACGCGCTCTGGATTAATCCGAGCAACGGTCAGCACATCGTGATTGGAAACGACGGCGGTGTGTCGGTGTCGTTCGATCAAGCGCGCAGCTGGCAGTATGTGCCGAATCTTCCCGTGGGTTTGTTCTACCACGTGAGCTACGATATGAACACGCCGTTCAATGTGTGCGGCGGTATGCAGGACAACTACAACTGGTGCGGACCGAGCCGCTCGCGCTTTGGTCGCGGCATCTTGAATCACGACTGGTTCCAGTTGCTCGGCGGCGACGGCTTCCACGCCATTCCCGATCTGATTGACTCGCGCATCGTGTACACTGAGTCGCAGAACGGCAACATGATTCGTCGTAACGTCGAGACGGGTGAGCAGAAGAACATTCGTCCCGGCCCGCAGAACGTGTCGCCCGCGCCCGTGGCTGGTGAGACGTATCGCTATCAGTGGGACGCGCCGATGATGCTCTCGCCGCACGATCCCACGGTGATGTATGTGGCGGCGAATCGTGTGTTCCGCTCCAATGACCGCGGTGATTCGTGGACGGTGATCTCTCCAGATCTTACGACCAATGCCAGCCGCGATACCATCAAGGTGATGGGCGTGGTGAATCGCGACATTCGTATTGCTACCAATGACGGCGTGTCGTTCTGGCCGGCGTTGGTGTCTCTCGCAGAATCGCCGGCGCAGCGTGGACTGCTGTGGGCCGGTTCCGATGATGGCGTGGTGTCCGTCACGCGCGATGGTGGCGCAACCTGGACGAACGTCACGGCGAACATTCCAAGCTTCCCGCGCCTCGGCTATGTCGGCGAAGTCGTGCCGTCGAAGGCATCGGCGGGCCGCGCGTATGTTGTCGTGCCGA
>JAYUWY010000115.1:0-2019 GCA_043753285.1 Gemmatimonas sp.
CGGCCGAGCGTTGCGTCTTCGCCCACGTCGCGCAGAATGTTGGTGAGCTGCATCGCCACGCCCAGCGTGCGCGCGTAGGTGAGCGCGCGCTCGCGCTGCGACTCGTCGCCGGCCACCCCGAATATATACGTGCACATCGAGCCTACCGACGCGGCAACGCCTTGGCAGTACCGCTCGAGTTCTGCCCACGTGCGGTAGCGCTCCGGCTGCACATCACGCGCCACGCCTTCGAGGAGTTCTTCGAGGACTGCGGCAGGTACACCGTACGTGCGCACAGCTCGCAGTAGCTCGCGAAACACCGGGCCGTCGGGACGACCGTCGAGCGCGGCAGCAACTCCCGCGCGATACGCGTCGAGTTCCGCTTTCAATGCGACCGGCGACTTGCCGTCGTGTCGATCCACGATGTCATCAGCCAAACGGCAGAACGCGTACACAGCAAACGCGCCGCGTCGCTTGGCCGCGGGCAAAAACGCACTCGCCAAGGCAAACGTGCGCGCGTGCGCGCGTGTGATCTCTTCGCAGTGCGCCGCATCGGCGAGAGCCAACGCGGCGTCTTCGCGGCGATATCCTGGGAGCACCATTAGTTGGCCGCTCCAATGAGGTCCGCGACGATCTTGCCGGAGCTAATCACGCCAGGCAGTCCTGCACCCGGATGCGTGCCCGCGCCGGCGAAGTACAAGTTGGGAATGTCTTCGCTCTGATTGTGCGGCCGGAAGTACGCCGACTGAAGCAACGTGGGCTGCACGGAGAACGCTGACCCTAAGTGCGACGAGAGCGTGTCGCGAAAGTGCAGGGGATCAATGCGCATCTCCGAGACGATGTGCTTGGAGAGATCCGGCATGTAGCGCTCTTCGAGATACTTGATGATCGCGTCGCGGTACGGACCCGCAGCCTTCGACCAATCGGTGTTGCCACCGAGGTGCGGCACAGGCGAAAGCACGTACCACGAGTCACAACCCTCCGGCGCCAATGATGGATCTGTGGCGGTGGGGCGGTGCAGATACAGCGAGAAATCTTTAGAGAGCGTCTTCGCGTCAAAGATGTCCGTGAGCAATTCTTTGTAACGCGGGCCCATCAGAATTTCGTGATGCGCGATGTCGTCGTACTTCCGGTTCGTGCCGAAGTAGATGACAAACAGCGACATCGAGTAGTTGAGCCCATCAATGCGCGCGTCGGTGTTCTTCCGGCGGTACTTGCTCGCGATGAGATGCTTGTATGTGAACGCCACGTCGCCGTTGCTCACCACAGCATCAGCCGAGAGTACTTCGCCCGAAGCGAGGCGCACACCTGTAGTCTTGCGCGTGCCCTCCTCAATCACGATCTCTTCCACCTTCGTGGAGAGCCGCAGCGTGCCGCCGATGTCCGTGAACAACTGCGCGAACGCCGACACGAGCTTCCCCGTGCCGCCCATCGCAAACCACACACCCCACTTCTGCTCAAGATGATGAATGAGCGCGTAAATGCTCGTCGTCTGAAACGGATTGCCACCCACGAGCAGCGGATGAAACGAAAACACCTGCCGCAGCCGCTCATCGCGCAGATGCTTGTATGCGAGTCCTGCCACCGAGCGATCCGCGCGTAGCGTGATCAAGTCCGGCAGCACCTTGAGCATAGAGCCGAACGTACCGAATGGCTTATCAATCAACGCCATGCCGGAGTCGAACACGGCTTCGCTCGCCTTCAGGAAGTCGAGATATCCGCGCTCGTCATCGGCGTTGAATGCACGAATCTGCTTGAGCAGCGCTTCGCGATCGGCGTTGTACGTGAACACCGAGCCGTCTTCGAATCGAATCCGATAGAATGGATCAATCGGCACAATCTGGACGTAGTCCGAAGTCTTCTTGCCCGCGAGCGCGAAGAGATCGTCAATCAACCACGGTGCGGTGATAATCGTCGGCCCGCCGTCGAACGTGAATCCGTCCTGACGGTACACGTAGGCGCGGCCGCCGGGCTGATCGCGTTGCTCAACGATCGTCACCGTGTGCCCCTGCGCCTGCAGCCGTATCGCTGCAGCGAGTC
>JAYUWY010000116.1:0-2017 GCA_043753285.1 Gemmatimonas sp.
TGGCTCACGGTGTTTCTCGACTGCCGCGCCCCGGGCTGCGATCGCAACTATCTCGTTCAAGAGATGCCGTACGTGCTCTGGACGCAGGATCGGTTCGACGCCGAAGTCCACGCGCTTGTTACGGAGTTACGCACGGGCAGCGGTGGAGTGGCGTACACTATCGCGCTTGTTGGACAGCGCCGATTTACCGGCCGCGCAGACACGCTCTACACAACCACAGAACCTAACGCGACGTTCGACCAGCAGCGACGCGAACTCACGCGCGTGCTCAAGATTGGGCTTGGTCCTTTTGCGTTGCGCACCACGGCAGGCGCTCGCCTTGCGATGGGCTACACGCCATCCGCCGACTCGTCCGAGAAGCGCGTCGTGAACGATCCGTGGAATTTCTGGGTTTATCGCATCAGCGGCAGCGGTGATGCCGGTGCTGAGAGTCAGTCCACCAACTTCCAGATGCGCGGCGCACTCTCTGCCACACGCATCACCAACGAGTGGAAACTCGTCGTTGAAGGCGATTACAGCTACAGCGGCCTGACGTTTCGTCCGGACTCGGGGCCCGCTGAACATTTTATGAGACGCCAAGCCGAGTTCGAGATGGTTGCACTTCGCTCCGTCACTCCGCGCTGGTCTACGGGCATCGCCGCGAGCGCTGAAGTGGATGAGTACCGCAATCAGAACTTGTCTGCAGCTGTGGAAGCCGCGGTCGAGTGGAACTACTTCCCGTGGACACAGGCCACGAGTCGGCAGCTCACATTTGCGGCTGGCTTGTCTACTGTTCACTTCGATTATCGCGAGCGCACAATCTACGATCGCACAGAAGAGACACGCACCTTGGCCAAGGTTCAGGTCGCGTCTGAAGTGCGCCAGCCCTGGGGATCGCTCTACGCCGGCGCAATTCACACGCGCTACTTGCACGACTTCAACATCTATAGCGCCGAAATCTTCTCGTTCCTTAACGTGCGCATCTCGCGTGGATTGAGCCTCAACATCGGCGGCTCCGCGAGCAAGGTGAACGATCAGCTCTACCTGCCCGCCGGCGGACTCTCGCCTGGTGAGATTCTCACGCGCCAGCGCGCGCTGCGCACCGCGTACCGCATGGATTTCTCCGCGGGCCTCAGCTTCACCTTTGGGTCCATCTTTAACACCTTCGTGAATCCGCGGTTCGACAACTATCAGTGAGCCCTGTGGGGACGTGACCGCGCGCTTGGGAGGTCGTCCAACGGTTGGACCCTCTTTCGCGTAATTGTTGTAATGACTACCCCCCACTGGATTCGCCGCCCGGCGCTGATTGCGCTGGGCGTTTTGTTCGCCGCCACGGCTCTCCCCGCACAGAACGCCAGCACCGCGCGCGCTGAACCCGCCTCCGAGCCACGGCTCCGCGTGTTCCTCGACTGCCCCACCGGCGGATGCGACCGCAATTTCCTCGTCACCACATTGCCCTTCGTCCTGTGGACGCAGGACCGCGTAGACGCCGACATTCACGCGCTCATCACTGGGCTCGGCACGGCATCCGGTGGCACAGAGTACACCATTGCCCTGCTCGGCCGCGGCATCTTTGCCGGCCGCGCCGATACCCTGCGCGCGCTGATTCAGCCCAACTCCACCGAGGACATGCGTCGTCGCGAACTCGGCCGCATGCTGCAGCTCGGCTTGGTGCCGTACGCAATTCGCGTCAGCGATTCTGGCCCGTTCTCCGTGCGCTACGAGCCACCAGCCGGAACGGGCGGCGCGGGCGTCGGAAGTGTCATTCGCGATCCGTGGAATTTCTGGGTGTATCGTCTGCGCGCCAACGGCAGCGGCAGCGCGGAATCGCTCAATTCATCGTACCAGCTCAACGGTGGCGTGAATCTCAGCCGTACCACAGAGATCTGGAAGATTTCGCTCAACACGTACGAAGAGTATCGCGCCAACACGTTCACGCTGTCCGACAGCACAGAATCCACATATCTCCTGCGCTCGTCGGACATCTCGGCGCGCATCGTGCGTAGCGTGACGGATCACTGGTCCATTGGCGCGCGCG
>JAYUWY010000117.1:0-2007 GCA_043753285.1 Gemmatimonas sp.
ATCCGCTTGAAGACGATGATTGGGCTGGAGTACGGCACGCCCGCGGCGACGATACGCACGGTGCGCGACGAAATCGAGAAGGCGCTAAAAGCGAATCCGCGCGTGTGGCAGGATCGTATCGTGGTGCGCGTGCACAGCTTTGGTGACTTCGCAATCAACATCCAGGCGTTCTGCTGGATTGATACGATCGTGATCGACGAATTCAGAGAAGTGCGCGAGACGTTGCTGCTAGAGATTATGGAGATCGTGGAGCGTCACGGTGGGAGCTTCGCATTCCCCACACACAACGTCCACCTCAAGCAACCGATTCAGCCGTTGTAGACAGGTCCGCCGAGCGCCTGGTAGCGCTCGAGGACCTTACGTCCCTCATCGCGAAGCACGCCGTGCACCACCTCAACGCCGCGCGCTTTGAGGTAGCCGTACGACTCGGCGAACACAGGCCCTTCGTCGAAGCCAATGGCAATGGCGTCGTCGCGCGAGGCAGCGATCACGACGCGATGCACGCCACTCCAGAGCGTGGCGCCCAGGCACATCGCGCAGGGCTCGCAGCTGGTGAAGAGCTCATGCTCAGGATGTGATTCCGCGGCCAGCGTGTACGACGTGATGCGCTTTTGCGCAAGCTGATACGCCACCATCTCCGCGTGCAGCGTGCAATTGTTGAGCCGCACGACAGAGTTCACGCCCACGGAGATGAGCCGGCCTGTAGCCTTCTCAAACACTGCCGCGCCAAACGGTCCGCCGGTTTGGTGTTCGACGTTCTCCTCTGCGAGTCGAATGGCGAGTCGCATCTTCTCGTCGTCGTTCTCGTAGCGCACGGAATAGTCCACCGAGCTCTGCACCCACGCGGGGAGCGAGACAGTGGCGTCGATCATCGGAGGGCGTTCCCAGCGCACGGTCAGTCCTGGAATGGGGCGAGGAGCGAGCTGTCACGCTTGAGTGCGAGTCGTGCGGCACCGCGTCCGCACACCGCGCCAACGAGATTACCGGTGCCGCTGTAGGCGCCGAGCGCGAGGACGTTGTCGTCGATGTGTTGGATGAGCGGCAAGCCCGTGTCGGTGAATGCGACGGATGCGGCCCAGCGATGGGTGATGTCTGAGGAGATTCCCAAGCGCGTACGAAGTTGCTCGGTGAGATAGTCTTGCACGCGCGACTCGGGCTCAGCGGATGTCGTCCATTCGCTGGCTTCGTACTTGTCGCGTCCGCCGCCGAAGAGCACGGAGCCATCGGGGAGTTGCTGCCAGTAGTCGAAGCCGTATCGCGTGGAGACGGGGCGCGGAAACTTGATGGGCAGTTGCGGCGCAGTAGCGAGCATCTGCAACCGTGCGGTGCGCGCTGATGACTTCAGCTGCGGCAGCAACAACTCAAGTCTGCCATCCACGCACACAATGACGTGCTTGGCGGTGATTGTCCCGTGTGCGGTGCGTACGGAACCCGCACGGATCTCCTGCGCCTGCGTATGGCCGTAGAGCTTTGCACCGCGCGACTGCAGCTGCAACGCGAGACCCCGCGTGCGCCGCAGCGGCTGCATCACGCCATCGCCGGGGAAGAGCAGTCCGCGACCTTCGTGGCCCGTGTACCGCTCCACTGGAAGTCCATCAATCTGCATTCGTGCAAACTGCGCGTTGATGTCCTCGTACTCCTCGTCCGTCTCGGCGATGCGCAACGACCCAACGACGCGCACAACGCCCGGCGTCTCGGCGATGATGCGCTCCATCTCGCGCTCCGTGAGGTGATGCATGGCGAGTGTGCGCTCCACACCAAAGCGCGCGACAGCGTCGTGATGAAAGTCTACAGGGCCAGCGAGGAGCAAACCGCCATTGCGACCCGCAGCCCCCGACGCGACGTCGGCGGCATCAACGCCAATGACGCTCGACACACCGAGGTTGAGTGCTTCGCTGATACACGAGAGACCTGTGCCGCCAAGTCCAACCACGCAGAGCTCAGCTACAGCATCACCGCGCAGAGGGGGCAAGGGCGCCCACTCGTGATCATCCCACCGCGGGCGAT
>JAYUWY010000118.1:0-2007 GCA_043753285.1 Gemmatimonas sp.
ACCTTCGCCCTTCCCCGCGCCGACGAGCGTGTGCAGTTCGTCGATGAACACGACGAACTTGCCTTCGCTCGAGATGATTTCCTTGAGCACTGCCTTGAGACGCTCTTCGAACTCGCCGCGGAACTTTGCGCCCGCGATGAGCGCACCAAGGTCGAGCGAGATGAGGCGCTTGTTGCGCAATGATTCAGGCACGTCGCCGTTCACAATGCGCTGCGCGAGTCCTTCGGCGATGGCCGTCTTGCCCACACCGGGTTCGCCGATGAGCACCGGATTGTTCTTCGTGCGCCGCGACAGCACCTGCATCACGCGGCGCACTTCTTCGTCGCGACCAATGACGGGATCGAGCTTACCCTTGCGCGCGTCTTCCGTGAGGTCGCGCGTGTACTTCTGCAGCGCTTGGTACTGATTCTCTGGCGTTTGATCCGTCACGCGATGCGTGCCGCGCACGGCTTCGAGCGCTTCGCGGAGATCAGCAACCGTCACGCGCTGCGCCTTCAGCAGATTCGCCGTTTCTGAGCCCTTCGCTGTGGCGAGGCCGAGGAGCAAATGCTCGATCGACACGTACTCATCGCCGAGTGACTTGGCTTCTTTCTCTGCGGCGTCGAGCACGGCGCTGACTTCGCGCGCAAGCGTGGGCTGAGCGTCCGACTGCTTGGCGTATCGCGCAATCTCGCGCTCCACCGCCTGCGTGAGCGCCGGAATGCCGACACCGAGCTTTTGCAGGATGGGCACGACAATGCCTTCGTCCTGACGCAGGAGCGCGAGGAAGAGATGCGTATCGTGCACCATCGGATTGCCAGCCTGCCGCGCGAGGGTCACGGCGTCGGTGATGGCTTCGCTGGATTTGACGGTGAGGCGGTCGGGATTCAGCACAGATATTTGGACGGAAGACTTAGGACGGGACTCTGGACGGAAGACTTAATGCAAGCCCTACGCCCTCAAAGCTACGCCGTTTCGGCAGAGTGCACCGCTAGGCGTCCAGCCGCTCCCAAGCGGTGAATGCCCGAAAGGCACGTCCGTCGCCCAAGTGCTCTTCGAGGAACTCTCGGAGGAGGCGTTGGTGGGCGCGGACGGTCGGGAGATCCTCTACGGCCACTTCAGAGCCGCTCAGCCACGCGGCGAGGGTGCGGCGCGGGGCGGCGGGGAGTGCGCGCGCACCGGGAGCGAGCGAGCGGCAGGTGGAGCAGATGGCGCCGCCGGCGCGGTGCGAGAATCGAGTGTCCTCGTCCGAACCGAGATCGCGATGGCACAGGGCGCAGGTGTCGAGCTGCGGGGCGAATCCCAACTCGGACACGATACGCCACCCTGTAGCGAGCGCGGCGCCCGGGACCTGTTGATCGTCGCTCTGCGCGATGCGGTCGAGGCCGGCTTCGAGCGCGTCGTGGACTCCAGCGGTGGCTTCAGTACCGAAGCGCAAGCAAATCTCACCGATGGCCGACGCCGCACCAAAGCGCCGCATGGAACCCGCGAGGTCCGGGCGCGCACGCGTGGCGTCGAATCCGGCAAGCGTGTGCAAATCACGACTGTTGTGCATCAACAACTGCGCCGTCCCACTCGTGAAGAGATCGAGGCCCTGACCGAAGCGGCTCTTGGGACGGCGCGCACCGCGCGCGATGACCGAGATTACCCCAGCGTCCCGCGTGGCGAGCCGCACGATGCGGCTCGTCTCGCGGTAATCAAAGGCGTGTACGACAATCGCGGCGGTCTCAATCACCGCTCCAATCTAAGTCCCACGTACAGCAAGCGGCCCGGGCTCGCGAAGCCCGCGATCTGCGTGTAGCGCACGTCCGTCAGGTTGTCGGCACGCAGCACGAGGCGTGCGCCATCGCGGATGCGCAGTTCGGCGCCAACGTCCACCGTCGTGAATGGCTTCAAGATCACCACCGACGCCGGCCAGGTCGCGAAGTCGCGGTCCTCACGCTCACCCGTGCGCACGGCGACCACCGATACGTTGCCCAGTTCACCGAGCGAGCGGCGTAGCTGCACTGTGGTCACGTGCTCGGGACG
>JAYUWY010000119.1:0-4008 GCA_043753285.1 Gemmatimonas sp.
TTTAAGTCCGTCGAAGCGCAGATTGCTGATCTGACGCAGCTGCGCGATGACATCAAGCTGCTCGTAGACAAGTGGAAGGCGCAGCAGTCCGCCGACGCCGTGCAGGCACCGGAGTTTGTGGGCGAGAAGCCGGTGGTGCACTCCGACCACATTGGCGCGAGCACGTTCATTGAGAAGGGTTGGAGTCGCTTGTCACTGGGCGACTACGAAGGCGCAGAGACGGCGCTCGTGCGGGCCATCGAGCTGTCGCCGGGCGATCCGCAGAGCGAAGCTCTGCTCGGCTGGGCGCAGATGCTACAAGAGAAGTACGACGATGCGCTGATGAACTTCCAAAAGGTGTTGATGCGTGAGCCGGCCAATGCGCTCGCTCGTATCAACGTCGGATACATCTGCCTCAAGAAGAAGATCTTTGGCGAAGCGATTGAACATTTGTCGAAGGCGATTCGGCTCGACAACGATCGCAAGGCGACGCTGTACGCGCATTTCTATCTCGGTCTCGTGTATCTCGAGCGCGAGATGTACGAGGACGCGCAGACGTTTTTCCAGAAGACGTTGGTGCTGGGACCGAACTTGATCGAAGCGTATTACGAGCTCGGTCGCGCGTTCTGGTTCAATGATGAACTCGATGATGCGCGCGCCACGTGGACCAAGGGGCACGCGACCAACAAGTTCAATCCGTGGGGCAAGAAGTGCGCGGAGACGCTGGCGCTGGTGAACAGCGGCGGCGAGTTGCCGCGCGCGTGAGCATTTCTCGAGCGATGCGGCGGTGGCTCGCCGCGTCGCTAGCCGCGTCGCTAGCCGCGTCGCTAGTGGTACTGCTGTCGGCGACGACGGCGGGGTCGCAGCAAGCGGACTCGCTGGTGCCGTCAGGCGCGAGCGTGATGATCGCGGGGCGGTTTTCGGTGGTGCACTTCGCGGATGATGCGCGGCTCGCGCGGTCGTTTCTGGAAGTGGCCACAGCCAATGACACATTTCCGGGTTTTGCGCGACCGCGGGCTTCGGTGCTCATCCTCGTCGCACCGGATGCGGCGACGTTTCGCGCGTGGGTTGGCGAGGGCGCGCCGGAGTGGGGCGCGGCCATCGCGTTTCCTGCGTTGCAGCGCATCGTGATGAAGGGGCGTGACGCGGCGGCAGCCGACGGTGATCCGCGTGTCACCCTCCGGCATGAACTTGCTCACCTCGCGCTACATGAGCATTTGGGCGCTGCGGTGCCGAGATGGTTTGACGAGGGGTACGCCTCCTACGCCGCCGGCGAGTGGGGGCGGGACGAGGTGCTCGCCACGAGCTTTGGCCTCGTGTGGCGCGGCATCCCGACTTTGGCCGGACTCGACTCGGGGTTCTACGCCGGGGCGGACCGCGCGCAGCGTTCGTACGCGCTGGCGCACCGCGCGGTGGCGGAGTTGGCGGCGCTGGATCCCCAGCGGGGGCTCACCCTGCTGTTTGGCTATTGGGAGACTGAGGGGACGTTTGAGCGCGCGCTGCGGCGGGCGCACGGGATGTCGTCCGCGCAGTTCCAACAGCACTGGAAATCACGCATCCGGCGGCAGTTTGGCGTCCTTGCGCTGGCCGCCGATCTCACCGCGCTCACCCTCGTGCTCACGCTCTTGTTGGGGCCTATGTGGTGGCAGCGCCGGCAGCGGCTTCGGGCGCGTCTGGAGCGCATGCGGGAGGCCGATCGGCAGCAGGATGAGCGGGAGCGGGCGAGTGCCTTGGCGGCACTGCTCGGCGAGGGGGGCTCCGGCGGCCAAAGTGACGACCGGATTAAGGGTTAATGAACAAGTCCGAGGGTTGGTTGACACTCATTCTAGGGACGCCTAGACTCCCCCCCCTATGTCAGAGCGCGCAAAAGCAGTAGGCGGGGCCCTGTCCCGTCCGTTGACCTGGTGGGGAATGTCGGCCGCGACGTTAGTCGTCGGGTATGCAGATCTATGGCGTGGAGGGGAGACGGTGGCCCCGATTTTACTCGTCATCGCGTACTGTGTGCTGATTCCCATTGCCATTTTGAAGTAACGCGCCTCGCGCGTTGGGAACTGTAGCACTGGGCGAATAGCTCAGTTGGTTAGAGCACCTGCCTTACACGCAGGGTGTCGGGGGTTCGAGTCCCTCTTCGCCCATCTTTTTTGTAGACACACCAGATCGGGAACACGCGGAACCGTGGACTCGCTGGCGGGATAGGACGTTCAACTCCTTGTGAGGATTCAACTGTGACGGTTCGGCTCCAATTCCGTCCCCTAGCCGCTGCGGCGGCCCTGCTTGTTGTCGCGGCTTCTTCGGCCGACGCTCAGCGTCGCCCGCCGCGCGCTGATACGCCGTATCTGACGGTTCAGGTGTTCCGTTCGTCTGACAAGATTGCCGGTCCGGCAGCTTCGGACGCGCTGCGCGATGAACTCATCCGCACCTATCCTGGCCCGGTGCTCTGGGTCATCGAAAAGGATCGCCTCGTCGAGTTGCTCGAGCAGTCGGGCTACCCGGTGAACGAGCAGCTCGCTCGTGCCGACGAAAACGCGCTCGCGAAGTACCAGCGTGCTGACGAATACATCCGCGGCTCTGTCGTGCAGGAAGCTGATGGCCAGTGGCGCATCGATGCGCAGCTGGTGCTGACGCGCGACCTCACATTGGTGCAGCCGTTGCCTGTCGCGCGCGGTCCGCGCCCGGATCGTGCGGCACGGGCACTCGTGCGCGGCATCAACACCGCTCGCGACCAGCTGGCCAAGGAAAAGCGTTGCCTCGATCACGCGCGCAATCAGCGCTACGCGCAGGCGATTGCGGCAGCCAACGAAGGCATCACGGAGTACGCGCAGGCCACGTTGGTGCGCTACTGCAAGCTCAACGTGCTGATCGCGCAGAATGCGCCCAACGCTGAGAAGGTTGCGTTGGCGGAAGAAATTCTCGTCATCGATCCCAACTCGCGCAACGCTCTCGCCATAGCTGCTGACGCCTACCAGGCTGATGGCAACACGGAGAAGGCCAACGAATATCTCGTGCGTCTCTTGGCCGCTGAGCCCAACAACGCTTCGCTTGCGCAGCGTGTGGTGGACGCGTTGGCCGCGAGCCGTCAGTACGACGTCGCGAAGCGCATCGTGGAGCAGGCGGTCACGGACAATCCGGGCGACCTCGGCCTCATGAAGCTCCGCTTCTTGATTCTTGCGTCGGCGGGTGAGTACAAGCCGGCGCTCGCGGCGGGCGAAGAGCTCACGCAGCTCGACACTGCGGCGACGGACATTGCCTTCTGGAAGCGCATGTCGGCCCTGTACCTCGCCGACTCCAACGCGGTCGGCGCAGTGTCGGCGGCGGAGCGCGGCACGGCCAAGTTCCCGCTCGACGCAGAGCTGTGGCAGATCCTTTCGCAGGCTCGCCGCACCGCTGGTGACTTGCCGGGCTCCATTGTTGCGGCCAAGCAGGCGTTGGCGATTAACCCGCTCCAGTCCAACGGCTGGCTGCAGGTGGCACAGGCGTACATCAACTTGCAGCAGCCAGATAGCGCGGTTGGGGCACTTCGTAACGCGGTCACGGCGGGCGACAATGCGGATATCATCGCTGGTGTGCTCTCGGGCATCGGCAACACGCTGCGCGTGCGCGGCGACAGCGCGAAGAGCGTGCCGATTCTCGAGCAGGGCGTGGCATTGTTGCAGTACGCAGACACCGTCGCGATGCTTCGCGACTCGGTGGGCCCCGCGGACGCTCGTCGTCTCCGCCAGCAGGCGACGCCAGAAATTAGGGCGCGTGTGAAGTTCATCCTCGGCGCCACGGCCATCACGCTCGCGCGTGAAGCAGTGGCACTGGGCGTGGCCAACCGCGATTGCGCGATGGTCACCAAGGCCGACGACGCGCTCATCACAGCGATGATTGTGTTGCCGGCCGGCGCGGCCTTCAACCAAGCCAGCGCAGTCACCTTGCTCAACAGCATCCCCGAGTACCAGGCCTACATCACGCAGGTGAAGGGTCAGGTCTGCCGCTAAGTCGGTTCTGAAGGTGTCGACGCCCGCCCTCGCATTGCGCGAGGGCGGG
>JAYUWY010000120.1:0-3991 GCA_043753285.1 Gemmatimonas sp.
CGATCTGGTTGGACATCCACACGTAAGCCGGACGACCGGTGAAGATGCCGGTTCCGCCGCGCAGGATCGTGCGGCCGTTGCCGCGGGCGTCCCAGTTAAAGCCGACACGCGGCGACATCAGCGGCGTGGCATCCGGGAGCTTGGAAGTGCTGTACTGAACCGTGTCACCGTTCTCGTCGCGGAAGTTCATTGCAGCAACCGCGGTGTTGTTCTGTGCCGTGTTGCCGAAGCTCACCATGTCCACGCGGAGGCCAGCGGTGACCGTGAGGCCGTTGCCGACGCGCCATTCATCCTGCACGTAGGCGCCCATAAAGTTCACTTCGAGCGGCTGCACCGGCTTTTCCATTCCCGGCACGTTGGCGTAACGCACCTGGAAACGACGCGGGCCAATACCAGCTGCCGACGCGGCGTAGGTGTTGCAGCTCAGCTGCGCAGCCGGCGTCACGCCGCAGGCATTCGCGAACGCACGAGCATCGGCGTAGAAATCGCTGAGCGAGTTGTAGACGTACGCGCTCTGCTTGCCGGGGAAGAACACATTCTCCGACTCGTAACCTTCGATGTTGACGCCGAATGTCAGGTCGTGACGATTGCCGTAAATCGTGAAGTTGTTCTGGAGCTGCCAAGTGCTGTAGCGCAGCTCATTGTTCGGCGTGAACGGCTCCGAACCGAACGACAAGTACGTAGCGCCCGCGCCGTCAAGGATGTCAACAAATGGGAAGAGATTGTCGATGGCACCGCGCGACTCGTCCTGCTTGGTGTACGTGAAGAGCATCTGGTTGCTCATACGGTCCGTGATGAGCGAGTTCCACTCCGCGGCGTACGAGTCGATGTTCTCAAGAATCGTGTAGTTCGATCCATCGAAGCCCATTGACTGATTGCGCACGCGGCCGAAGCCGAGCGAGCTGGACGTCGACATCAACACGTCCGTTTCAGACGCAAGGTTCGAGTAGCGGAACGACAACTTGTTGCGCTGGCTGAGCGCGTAGTCGATGCGCGTCGTAAGACGCGACGACGGCGTCAGGCCCGGATAGCCTTCAAACTGGCCGGGGTTGTAGCCGAAGAGTGTCTGGAGCGTGTCGCGCACGCTCTCCATATCGCTGCGGAGCACGCGGGTGATATTGCCGGTCGCGGTCTGCGTCGCGTTCTCGCGCACAAGGAACGTGTTGCCTGGCGCTTCGTTCTCGTCCGTCTCGTAGGAGAGGAAGAAGAAGAGCTTGTCCTTGAGGATCGGGCCGCCAACGCGGAAGCCAATCTGGTCGAAGGAGAACGTGCCGGGATTAAACGTGTTGCGGCCAGCCTTGCGACCCACATAGTCCTGGTCGCGCACGTTGTAGTAAACGGAACCGGAGAACTCGTTGGTGCCGGAGCGCGTGATGGTGTTCACCGCGGCGCCGACGAAGCCACCTTGACGTACGTCGAACGGCGCGATGTTGACCTGCACCGCTTCGATGGCGTCGAGGGAGATCGGCGACACACCCGTACGATCACCGGGCTGGCCGCCGAGGCCGAACGAGTTGTTGAAGGACGCACCGTCAACGGTGATGTTGTTGAGGCGATTGTCCTGGCCGGCGAAGTTGTTGCCGCTCGCCTGAGGCGTGAGGCGCGTAAAGTCCGCCAAGCGGCGCGAGATCGTGGGCAGCTGCTCGAGCGCCTCACGACGGACACTCGTGGCTGCACCGGTGCGGGTCGTGCTGAGTTCGCCGCCCTCAGAAGTGACAGTCACTGCGCCGAGCTGCGTGGCGACGGCGTCCATCTTGAATACGAGATCAGCAGCTGCACCGAGCGAGACATTGATGTCATCGCGGTTCTGGCGAGCGAAGCCAATCATCGTGGCAGTGACGCTGTACGGACCGCCAACGCGCATACCCGGAATGGTGAATCGACCATCCGCGCGGGTGGCACCGATGTACTGCGTGCCGGAGGGAAGATGGACAGCAACAATGCGCGCGCCTTGCATCGGGCGGCTATCGTTGTCCGTCACGAGACCACGGACAGAACCCGTGGTGACCTGTGCGAGCGCGGTGGTGGTAAACGCAGCGAAAGCCAAAGCGGCCATCGCCATCGTCAACCGGAGGATCCAACGCTTCATTGGGGTTTCCTCTATCGGGGTGGGAACCAACGTCTCGCCCGACGGACCGAAGGGAGTCCTGAGGGCGATTGTACAACCTGCGAGAATATAGTGCGAAGCTCGCCCGCCCGCCGCACCCCGTCAACCGACGGGGGCGGAGGGTTACTGAATCGTTATCGCTTGCGGCCGACAGTGAGCTTGTAGACCGGGATTCCGGTGAGGCACACGCCGAGTACCAGCGCGGTCTGCCAACGGCTGGCTGGATTGATCAGCGCATTGCCCAACAGGTATAGGACTGCAGCCATAAATAGGCCCGGCACCACAGGGTACAACGGCACTCTGAAGGCCGGGCGGTACTCGGGATTCTGGCGCAGCTTGAAGATCGACGCGACTGCCAAGAAATAGAACGGCAAGAACGCCGTCACGAAGGCATCGGCCAGTTGTTCGAACGACCGCAATAGCACGAAAAGTGCCCCGAGTGCGGCGGTGAGAATAATCGCCACCCACGGCGTGCCCCAGGTGGGATGCACAGAGGCCACGGGCTTAAAGAACAATCCGTCGGCGGCCATCGCGAAGAAAATGCGCGGGCTCGTGAACAGCACGGCGTTCAATGTGCCGAACGTCGAGATCATCACGGTCACCGAGACGAAAATCACACCTGCGGGACCAATCACGCGCTGCGCGACATCCGCCGCGACGAGCCGCGACACGCGCATCTCTTCAATAGACAGCACCGAGAGGTACGCGACGTTCGCGGCCAGATAGATCGCCATCACCAAGAGCGTGCCACCAATCAACGCACGCGGCAGATTCTTCTGCGGGTCCTTCACTTCGCCGCCGTTGTACGACACGTCCGCCCAGCCGTCAAAGGCCCACAGCGTGCTCACGAGCGCCAAGCCAAACGCGCTGATGTTGAGACTGCCCGGCGGCAGCGCCGGAGTAAAATGCGCAATGCCGTTAGTGGGAATGCCATACGACAGCGCCACAATCACGATGAACAACAAACCGCCGTACTTGGCGAGCACGGTGAAGTTGGTAAATGCCGCACCCACCTTTGCGCCGCGCACGTTGAAGCTGGCGGTGAGCAGAATCGCCGCGGCCGCCGCGTAACGCACCGGCATCGCCTGCTCGAGACTCCAGCCCATCACGCGAAAGAAATATTCGGCGCAGGTAATCGCGATGGCGCCGAGCGACGCGGCGCGAATCATCACCAATTGCGCCCAACCGAACGTGAACGCCGTGGCGTCGCCCCAGCCTTCCTTCAAGAAGACGTAGATGCCGCCCGTCTTGGGATATGCGCTCGCGATCTCGGCGATGGTCAACGCGCCGCACAGCGCAAAGATGCCGCCTGCGACCCAGGCGAGGAGCATCGGGAACGGGCCGGGCAGCTTGTCGGCGATGCCGGCCGGTGAGCGAAAAATGCCGGAGCCGATCGTCGAGCCGATGACAACGGCCATCGCGCTCCAGAGTCCGATGCTGCGCGCGAGGGTCGGCTGCTGTTCTGCTGGTGTGGATGCCATATGGCGAAGCTATGCGCTGCCACTGCCCTCGGGGAGGGTCACTGGGCGATTATTCGTGACGCCCATGAATAATTTTTTGCCGACTGCCCTGTTTTGGTCCGCCGTGCTCGCGGTGGTCGTGGCCCAAGTGGCCATTCTCCGCTCGACCGCGCGCGCTTGGCGCCGCTCGGCTGCGCCGGTGCCCGCCGTGGAACGCGTGTTCGCCTGGGGCCCCGCGATTGTCATCGTGATCGTGCTGTTCTTTGCGTGGAAGGAAGCCACCAAGCCGCCGATGATCGAAGTGCAATTTGATCCCACCACGCGAGGCATCATCCTGTGAAGGATTTCGTCGCGCTCACCAAGCCGCGCATCATCTCGCTGCTGCTCGTCACCACCGTCGCGCCGATGTACGTGGCCGGCACGC
>JAYUWY010000121.1:0-3990 GCA_043753285.1 Gemmatimonas sp.
CAAGCTGGCCGCGAATCGGGCCACGGGCGGTGCGTGTCGCTCCACCAGCAATGCCGCTGCCCGCTGGTCCCCCGACTGCCATCGGGCGATCAACTCCACGTCGGTCGCTGGGTGGCTCAGGGCAGTCAGTGGCATCTCCGAATAGTGAGACGGCGGGGGCGTATGGACGTTAAACTATCGGCGTGACCCGCCCCGAGATAATTGCCCACCGCGGCGCCTCCCGCGAACGCCCCGAGAATTCCCTCCCCGCCTTCGAGCGCGCCGCCGACCTAGGCGCTGACGGCTGCGAGTTTGACGTTCACCTGCACCCGGACGGAGTGCTGCGGGTGCACCACGACCCGCTGCCCGCCGGTGGCGCGGGGGCACCAACCCTGCACGAGGTCTTGGCCCTCCACAAGTCTCGTGGACTCACAGCTTACGCCGAACTGAAGGGTCCCGGAACCGCTCCAGGAACGTTGGAGGCGCTCCGTGCGTCCGGTCAGGCCGGTGCCGTGCACGCCTTTGACCACCGGCAGATCGCTTTGGCCCAGCGCCTCGCCCCACAGTTTCCGCGAGGCGTGTTGGAGGTGTCGTATCCGGTGCGGCCGCTCGACGCCCTGCTCGCCGTCGGCGGGCGCGACCTCTGGCGGCAGTGGCCGTTCATTGACGCGGATCTCGTGGCGGCCGCAAAATCCGCGGGTTGTCGCATCGTGGCGTGGACGGTCAATGATGCTGCCCACATGGAGCGCCTCGCTGCACTCGGCGTGGATGCTCTGTGCACAGATGACGTGGCGCTCGCTCGTCGTATCGTTGGTTCGTAGTTTCGGTCTCCCTCTCGCAAAGGATCCTGGTGTGAAGCATTCCTTCCGACTCGCGCTGGCGCTGGCACTCGCCGGCTGCGCCACGGCGCCCGCGGCTCAAGCGCCGCAACCGGCCGCGGCTCCGTCCAGCGGCGCGGCCGCCGTACCACTCGTCGCCGGCGCGCTCTCGCGCCCCAACGCTAATCCGTTCCCGAGCACGTATCGCCCGTTCGCCTCACGCACCACGGTGATTCGCAACGTGAACATCTTCACCGCTGCGGGCCCGATGATTCGCAACGGCGCGATCCTGCTGCAAGACGGCAAGATTGCGGCAATTGGCGCGACGGTAAACGCCCCTGCCGACGCGGTCGTCATTGACGGCCAGGGCAAGTACCTCACGCCGGGTCTCATCGACACGCATTCGCACTTGGGCGTGTATCCCGCGCCAGGCACCGCCGCGCACAGCGACGGCAACGAAGCCACGGCTCCGGTCACCGCGCATGTGTGGGCCGAGCATTCGGTGTGGCCGCAGGATCCGCAGTTTCCGCGCGTGCTCGCTGGCGGCACGACGACTGTGCAGGTGTTGCCAGGCTCTGCCAATCTCATCGGCGGCCGCAGCGTGACGCTCAAGGTGGTGCCGGGGCGTTCGGTACAGGACATGAAGTTTCCGGATGCGCCGTACGGCTTGAAGATGGCGTGCGGTGAGAACCCAAAGCGCGTGTACGCGAGTCGCGGACCCGCGACGCGCATGGCCAACGTCGCTGGATATCGCGCCGCGTGGATTCAAGCCGATGGATATCGTCGTCGCTGGGACCGTTGGCTCGAGAAGCAAGACGGTGAGCCGCCCACGCGCGACTTGAATCTGGAAACGCTGGCCGAAGTGCTGCGCGGCAACATCCTCGTGCACAATCACTGCTATCAGGCCGACGAAATGCTGGTGATGATGGATATCGCTCGCGAGTTCGGCTATCGCATTCGCTCGTTTCACCACGGCGTGGAGACGTACAAAATCGCCGACCGACTCGCCGCCGACTCCATCTCGGCGAGCATCTGGTCGGATTGGGGCGGCTTCAAGATGGAAGCGCTCGACGGCATCAAGGCAAACGTTGGCATGACACACGTCGCTGGCGCACGCACCATCGTCCACTCCGACGATGCGTCGTACTCGCAGCGCTTGAATCAAGAGGCGGCGAAGTCTCTCGCGGCGGCACGCCACGCCGGACTCACCATCTCCGAAGAAGACGCCATCACGTGGATTACCATCAATCCCGCGTGGGCATTGGGCATTCACGCACAGACCGGCTCGCTCGAAGTCGGGAAGAATGCTGACCTCGTGCTGTGGAGTGGTCACCCGTTGAGTGTGTACACGCGCGCCGAGCGCGTGTGGATTGACGGTGCCGTGATGTTTAATCGCAACGATCCGAGCGCGCAGTGGCGCACGGACTTCGAGCTGGGCTACGTCCGCACTCCGGGAGGAAACCGCTAATGCGTGCTTCGATGATTTCGCGCCTCGCGGCGCTTGTATTGGTGACGGCGGTGTCGGCGAATGCGCAGACCATCGCCATCATCGGTGGCACCGTGTATCCGGTGAGCGGTCCCAAGATTGAGAACGGCGTCGTGATCATTCGCGACGGACGCATTGTGCAAGTCGGTGACATCAACGTCGTGGTCCCCGCCGGTGCGCAGCAGATTGATGCGCGCAACAAGTGGGTGACACCCGGCTTCATCAATAGCGCTACGGCGCTCGGTTTGTCCGAAGGCGGATCGCCGCAGTTCTCCGGCGGCTACAACGATGCGAGCGCGAATGGCGCCAACGGAAACACCGCGTCGTTTGAAGCGTGGCGCGGCATCAATCCCGCGAGCACGCTGTTCACCCCGGCTCGCGCCGAAGGTGTAACCTCGGTGCTCGTCGCTCCCAGCGGCGGCATGGTGGCTGGCAAGGCCGCCGTGATTGATCTCATCGAAGCGCGTTCGGCAACGGAGATGGTACGCCGTGCACCCGTTGCGATGTTCGGCAACTTCGGGAACCCTGGCAGCGGCAACGCCGGATCGCGCGCAGAGTTCTGGGCCGATTGGCGCGCACTGCTCGACGACGTGAAGTCGTACCAGACGCGTCGCGCCGCGTACGAGAGCGGATCGACGCGCGACTTCGCGGCAACGCGAGCGGACATGGAAGCACTGGTGCCCGTCGTCGCCGGCACGATGCCCCTCGCACTCGAAGTGGATCGCGCGTCGGACATTCTCGAAGCGCTCGCGTTTGCAAAGGAATACAATCTCAAGCTCTGGCTCACCGGAGCATCGGAGGCGTGGTTGGTGGCCCGTGAGATTGCTGCCGCCAGTGTGCCCGTGTTTGTGGGCGCAATGAACAACATCCCCACGAGCTTCGATGCGCTCAGCTCCGCGCAGGAGAACGCCGCCCTGCTCCGCGCTGCTGGCGTAACCGTTGTGCTCATTGGCAATGGACCAGGTGACAACGCCACGTTTAACGTGCGCAACATTCGCCAAGAAGCGGGCAACGCTGTGGCGTACGGCATGACATGGACCGACGCGCTGCGTGCAATCACGCTTGCACCAGCCGAAGTCCTCGGCGTCGCGGATCGCGTGGGTTCCCTGACAGCAGGCAAAGACGCCAACGTGGTCATTTGGGATGGCGACCCATTCGAGTTCAGCTCATATCCGACACAAGTCTTCGTGCGCGGCAAGGAAATCACGACTGTTTCCCGTCAGGATCTGCTGACGGAGCGATACTTGAGGTTGCCGGGCATCGGGTATCGGCCGTAGCTGAGTATCAGACGGAAGATTGAAGACGGAAGGAGAGCCTTCGAATGCTCTCCTTCCGTCTTCAGTCTTTCGTCCCAGTTCTGGAAACCTTTCGCCGAACGGTGCCGTAGTATCCCCAATAGGAGGTCCCAATGGGACTCTGGGAAAAGGTTCAGGTCGAGCTAGACAAAGCGGGCAACGCCGCCAAGGGCGCGCTCGACGAGGGAAAGACTCGCATCGAGCTGTTTCGCGTGCGTCAGCAGGCAGACAAGGCCGCGCAGGCGCTGGGTTACGCCGTGCACCGCGCGAAGCGCGACAGCACTGAGGTTGCGGCGGAGACGCTAGACAACCTGCACGCTGCGTTGGCCAAGCACGAAGCCGAGGCGAAGGCGCTTGAGGAAGAGTTGGCTCGCGTGCTGCACAAAGACAGCCCGCCCGCTTCGGCTCCGGA
>JAYUWY010000122.1:0-1986 GCA_043753285.1 Gemmatimonas sp.
TATTCCGATTTAGGTGCAATGGTTTTGGGCTTCGCGATTGAGCGCGTCAGCGGAATGCCGCTCGATGAGTTTTGCGAGTCGCGCATCTTCGCACCGCTCGGCATGCGCCACACGTATTACACGCCAGATTCCGGGGTGCGTCGACTCGTCGCACCCACGGAGATGTATCCGCCGCGCGGCTATCCCCTGCGCGGTGAAGTGCACGATGAGTCGGCATTTATGATTGGCAAAGTCAGCGGCAACGCCGGCTTGTTTAGCACTGCGACCGATTTGGCAATCTTCGCGCAGATGATGTTGAACCGCGGCACCTATGGCGGCGTGCGCGTCTTCGCCGATTCCACCGTGCGGCGATTCACTGCGGTGCAAGCGGGCAATCGTACGTATGGTTGGATGATCGCGTCGGGCGAGCAGGGGTCGGGCGAGTTCTTGAGCGCCACGACGTACGGACACGCCGGCTACACTGGCACCTCGCTGTGGATTGATCCCGAGCGCCAGCTCTTCGTCATCATCCTCACGAATCGCATTCACGACCCGCGCGCACGACGTCCCGGCATCATCATGGCTGACGTGCGCCACGATGTGGCCGACGCGGCAGCGCTGGCAATCACCGACGACAGCGTGTTGCGCACTGTGAGCTGGCCGCGCGACTTTCGTGTTGATCAGCGTCCCGACTGGAACCCTCCGACGAGGGAGCGGGTTCGTAGGCCGACCACACTGCCGCGCGCCGCGGCGGCAACAAGCCCCAATACGGATACCAAGCAGTGAGCGAGATAGAAACCCCAACGCCAGCAGACACACCGGCGCCGACGCCCAGCGGCAGCATCACCGAAGACAAGGTGAAGCTCGCGCTGCGTCGCGTGAAGGATCCTGAGCTGAATCTCAACATCCTCGACCTCGGACTCATCTACGCCATCAGCGTAGAGGGCAACGATGTCAAAGTGGATATGTCACTCACGTCGCCGGGCTGTCCGTCCGGGCCGGAGATCATGACCGACGCCGAGAATCAGTTGAAGGCGATGGAAGGCGTGGGGACTGTCGCGATGAACTTGGTGTGGTCACCGCCCTGGACGCCGGATCGCATCGAGCCTCGGGTTCGCGCGTACCTCGGCTTTTAAAAGCGATTCACCACAGAGGGCACAGAGTTCACAGAGAAGTGCCACAGAGAAAACCTTTAGGGGGCTCGCACCGAATCATCAGTGCGGGCCCCCTAAGTACTTGTAGTTCTCTGTGAACTCTGTGCTCTCTGTGGTGAAGCGGTTCGCCCTTACTCCCGATACGGCGAATCTTTCTTCTTGTACGGCGCGAGAGCTTTCACGAAACCAGCGCCCAGCTCCGCCACCTGCCACTTCCGGAACTCGGGGATCGCCAGAATCTCTTCCGGCGCCCCAGGCAACATGCGCGCCACAGATTCCATGCGTTCGCGCGAGCACAACACACCGGGATCGAGGTCGAGGCGCGTCGCCGCGGCGTCGCGCACGGCTTTGAGCGCGCCCACCTTGTGATCAAAGTCCGGATCGCGATCCCAGCGCGCCGACTTGGGATACTTCGGCAGATCCGCCTCGGGCACCGCTAGGCCGCGCTGAACCGCGGCGATGAGCTCGGCCGAGGACCGCTCAAGGATGCCGCGCGGCATGCCCTTGATGTTGGCCAGCGACTCTTTGCTCGAGGGATTCGACTTGGCCGCTTCGAGCAGCACTTCGTTGCTCATCACGCGGAACGTCGCGCGGTCGAGCTTGAGTGCGGCACCGTCGCGCCACTGCACGAGTTCGCGAAACACCGCGAGCTCGCGGCGTTCGAGATCGCGCGCGCCCTTCACTTTCAAGAATCCGTTGTCTGCATCGTCCGTGGACCAACGTACGGATTCGAGGCGCGCAAACTCTTCCTTTGCCCACTCGAGACGACCCTTCTTCTCCAACTGCGAATACAGTTCGTCGCGCAAACCCAACAGGTGGATCGTGTCTTGGGCCGCGTAGTCGAGCATGTCTT
>JAYUWY010000123.1:0-3974 GCA_043753285.1 Gemmatimonas sp.
CCAGCGACCGTGGCTGGAAAACGACTGCGTCTGGGTGGACATAGTGGTGGGCTGAGGGGGTCGGACTCTGTACAGACTGTACCAATGCTGGAACGTACGGGAAAGTTCGACACTACATTCTAGTATGCCTACACCCAAACTCCCCTCTAGCGAGATTTCCCGAGAAGGGTTGTATCTCGACCGTCGCAAGTTTCTCGCTGCCGCCGGCATTGCGGGCGCGGGTCTTGTGGGTGTTGCCAAGCTCGGCGCCCTCACCCTGGGCGAGCAGGGGCAGCAAGCGGCCCCGCAGGCGCGCGGCACGCCGTACGGATTGCAGCCCAATGACACGCCGACGCCATACGCGGACGTGACGGGCTACAACAACTTCTATGAGTTTGGCACGGGCAAAGAAGAGCCCGCGGTAAATGCGGTGAACTTCGTGCCGCGGCCGTGGACCGTGAAGGTGGACGGTCTCTGCGACAATCCGGGCGATTTTGCGCTTGAAGATTTTTTGAAGCCGTCGCGCGTTGAGGATCGCATTTACCGGATGCGTTGCGTGGAAGGGTGGTCGATGGTGATTCCGTGGCGCGGCATTCCGCTCAAGGACATCATTGATCGCGCACAGCCGCGTGCTTCCGCAAAGTTTGTGGAGTTCACGACGTTGATGGATACGCGCCGCATGCCTGGGCAGCGTTTCCCTGTGCTCGATTGGCCGTACAAGGAAGGTCTGCGACTTGACGAAGCGCGTCATCCGCTGACGCTGATGGCGACTGGTGTGTACGGTCGTGACTTGCCGAATCAGAATGGCGCGCCGCTGCGCTTGGTGGTGCCGTGGAAGTACGGCTTTAAGGGCATCAAGAGCATCGTGCGGATGCGATTCGTGGAGCAGATGCCTGAATCGTCGTGGATGAACGCGATTCCCAGCGAGTACGGCTTCTACGCGAATGTGAATCCGCTCGTGGATCACCCGCGCTGGAGTCAGGCTACGGAGCGTCGCATTGGCGAGTTCCGTCGTCGCCCGACGTTGGCGTTTAACGGATACGCGGACCAAGTGGCGTCGCTGTACTCCGGCCTCGACCTGCGCCGTAACTATTGAGATGACTCCGCTCGGTGGACTCGAGCGGCAACCCCGCGGGTTCGGCGTCGCGCTTATTATCGCGGCCGCTGTGCCCGCGTGTTGGTACGCGTGGGCGATCTACTCCGACTTCGTGTTGGGCTCAAGCTACTTGGGTTCTGATCCCATCAAGGAAGCGGAGCACGCGTATGGCGCGTGGACGCTGCGTCTGTTGTTTGCGACGCTCGCGATTACGCCACTGCGTCGCATCACCGGCTGGAATTGGCTCGCGAAGCATCGGCGCACATTGGGGCTTTATGCGTTTGCGTACGCGCTGCTGCACTTGAGCGTGTGGGCGATTCTCGACGTGCAGATCATCATTGATGATCTCGTGGGTTGGGACGTGATCAAGACGGATTTGTTTAAGCGCCCGTTCATCACGATAGGTATGCTCGCGCTGCTGTTGATGGTGCCGCTGGCGGTGACGAGCACGAAGGGAATGATTCGTCGCATGGGCAAATCGTGGACGAAGCTCCACCGCTTGATCTATGTGATCGCGGTGCTGGGGCTGATTCACTTCTTTATGGCGGTGAAGCTCGATTGGCGTGAACCGTTGGTGTACGCGGTGATTCTCGCGTTCCTGTTTGGATGGCGAGTGCGCGAGGCGCGCCGCAAAGCGGTTGCGCATGTTTGAAGCGTGGGCGGTGGCAGCGCCGGGTCTTGAGCCGCTGGTTGAAGCGGAGTTACGCGCATTGGGATTTGCTGACGCCGTCGCGAGCCCAGGCGGTGTGCGATTTGGCTGCGACTCGCGAGGGCTCGCGCTGGCCAATGTGCAATCGCGCATTGCGAGTCGCATTGTTGTGCGACTCGCAGAATTCAAGGCGCTCGCCTTTCACGAGCTCGAGCGGGCGGCGCGAAAGGTGGAGTGGCAACGCATGCTCTCGCCGGGTTCAGGCTTCCGCTTGCGTGTCACGGCGAAGAAATCGCGCTTGTACCACTCAGATGCCATCGCCGAGCGCGTAGCAGATGCGATCATGCGCTCTGTAAAGGGCGCGACGCGCATGGATGGCCCGGCGCGCGACGATGAAGAAGCAGAGGATGCATCACCGCATTCGTTAGGCGTCGCGAATGATGCGGAGAACGCGCAGTTGTTTGTTGTGCGCTTCGAGCGCGATAAGTGCGTGGTGAGCGCGGATGCGTCGGGCGCGCTGTTGCATCGCCGTGGGTATCGGCAAGCAGTGGCGCGTGCACCGATGCGCGAAACGCTCGCGGCGGCTGTGCTCGCAGCAGCGCGCTACGATGCCTCGCGTCCATTGGTTGATCCATTTTGCGGATCGGGCACGTTGCTCATTGAAGCCGCAATGATGGCGCGTCGCATTGCGCCTGGCGCTGCACGTGGATTCGCGGCAGAGCGCTGGCCCGAGATGCGCGCAGATGCTTGGAAGTCAGTGCGCGACGAAGCCGCATCTAGCGTTTTGCCGTCTGCGAGCGCACCAATCATTGGCAGCGATCGCGACGCAGGAGCAATCACTGCCGCGACTTCAAATGCAGAGCGCGCTGGCGTGTTGGGCGACATCGAGCTCGTGCAGCGCTCGCTCTCAGATGTCGCGTTGCCTGCGACGCCTGGTCTGCTTGTAACGAATCCGCCGTACGGCGTGCGCGTGAGTGAGCAGGGTCCGCTGCGCGATCTCTACGCGCGGCTCGGCCAAGTGATGCGCGCGAGCCCCAAGGGTTGGCGCATCGCGATGATTTCGGCGGACCGCACGCTCGACGGTCACACGGGACTGCGTTGGACCGAACGTGTGCGCACGGGCAATGGCGGTTTGCCCGTGCGCATCATCGAGGCATCGGTTTAGAACGTAAAGCCGAGCGCGAGGTTGATGTGATCCGCGCGACGTACACCGGCGGCGTAGGTCGTGGCAATCTTGCGCCACTCTAGACCGACAATGATGGGCCCCGCGGGCGTCCACTGCGCGTGCACCGCTTGTGTTTCGTTGCGGCGACGTCCGGTCGCTGCGGGAACATCCGCGAGTTCGGGTTCGTCGTAGCCCGCGCCGATGCCCAGTGTCCATCGCAAGTTCGGACGCACGTTGAGTTGTGCCCAGCCGCCCATGGATTCCACTTCTTCGCCGGAATCACTGATGGACTGTCCAATCGCGCCGCCGCCGAGTCCGTTGACGAGTTGGCCATCGTAGAACTCGCCGCGCAGCTCGAAATACTTGGCGAACGGCACGAGTGCCGTCATCGCGACTGCGCTGCTGGTGAGCTCGACGGTGTCGGCCCGTGTGAGCACGCGGCCGTGATGAATGCCCACGGTGACTTCACCCCAGCGTTCTTCTTCGCCCCAGTCCACACCGAGCTTGGCTTCGAGCGAGGGCCAGCGCGAACGCTCTGCCGCGTCGAAGACGGTACTGAACGTCCCGATCGCGCCGCTCACCACGGGCGCGAGCACCGCGCCGCGTACCGAGAATCCAACGTTGCCTTCCGACTCAAAGCCCGCGCGAATTTGTGGCAACCATAGCCACAGATTGCCTGCGGCGGTGAATCCCGGTGTGCCAACGGATGCTAGAGAAATCGGATCAACATCGGTGATGAGCGGTTGTTCTTGTCCCGCCATCAATGAAAAGCGGTCCCACTTGAGTGTGGCGCTCGCGGTGCGCAGTCGCATCAACGGAAAGTGGCGACCGCCGCTAGACCCGAATTGCCCGCCAAAGAAGTCCACATCGAGATCACCGGTGAAGTCAGCGCCGAGGATGTCAGCTGCGGTCATGCCGAAGCCGAGCGTCGTTTGCCGCATGGACATCGTGCTGCCGCCGGGGCGCTCGTTGGGAAGGGCACGGGAAACAAATAGCGGGAGGTCTGCATTGTTCGTAGAGGCGCTGGTGTGCAGCGCGTGTACTAATACGAGGCCGCGAAGCTCAAGTCCGATACGAGAGCGGGT
>JAYUWY010000124.1:0-1983 GCA_043753285.1 Gemmatimonas sp.
ATGATCCGGTGCGTCTGGCGGAGGCAGCACTGGAGGTCGAGCTCGCCTTGTCGCCGCGCGGCAACGTAACGACGCTTGCTGCCGACAAACGCGGCTAGTGTAGCGGTTGTGGGGCCACCGCTCCAGTTTATGGAAGGACTGCGGCGGCCCCACAACCGCATTTTATTGAAGCGTTTGCAGCAGAAGCATACGTTATGCGGACTGGATTCAGAGGGTCGATGCAACACCTTCATTAGTACTCTCCTTGGAGGCAGTTGCGATGTTCATCCCTAGCCCACACGGCTACACCTGGCAGCAGCGCGCAGAATTGTGGGCGCGCTATCGGGCCGGCGACTCGGTCCGCGAAATCGCCCGTGACCTCGCCAAGGATCCCGGCGCCGTCCACGGCGTGATTCGTTTACAGGGCGGCATCACGCCGCGCCTGCGCGCTCGATCGCTGCGCGCGCTGTCCCTCGAGGAGCGCGAACTCATCTCACGCGCACTGGCCGCGGGGCACTCATATCGCGCGATTGGTCGCACGCTCGGCCGCGCCGCCTCGACCATCAGTCGTGAAGTGGCGCGACACGGCGGCCGCACGACGTATCGGGCCGTGCGGGCCGACGGCGTCGCATGGGAATCCGCGCGTCGGCCGAAGGCCTGCCGACTGGCGTCTCGCCCGCGCCTCCGGTATCTCATTGCTACGAAGCTCAAGCAGAACTGGTCCCCCGAGCAGATCAGCGGGTGGCTGCGCACGACGTACCCCGATGAGCCGGAGTTCCACGTGTCGCACGAGACGATCTATCGCTCGCTGTATGTGCAAGCGCGCGGGGTCTTGAAGAAGGAGCTGATGAAGCACCTGCGCACGCATCGCGTGACACGGCGCGCGCGCGCGTCCACGCGCAAAGGCCAAGGGCGCGGCCGCATCGTCGATGCGATTCCGATCAGCGCACGCCCCGCGGAAGTGGAAGACCGCGCCGTGCCCGGCCACTGGGAAGGGGACTTGCTCGCGGGCGGCGGCAATACGCACATCGCAACGCTCGTCGAGCGCACGTCGCGCTTCGCCATCCTCATCAAGGTGGCGAGCAAGGAACCGGCGAGCGTCGTGCCCGCGCTCATCCGCCAGATTCGCCGACTGCCGACGCACGTGACGCGCTCGCTCACGTGGGACCGCGGCACCGAACTCGCACACCACAAACGCTTCACCATCGCCACCGGCGTGCAGGTCTACTTCTGTGATCCGTCGAGTCCGTGGCAGCGCGGCAGCAACGAGAACACGAACGGACTCTTACGCCAGTACTTCCCCACGGGCGCGAGCCTCGCCAACGTTACGCAGCGCGATCTTGATCGCGTCGCCGACCAACTCAACAGTCGCCCGCGCAAGACGCTTCAGTTCCAAACCCCCGCGGCCGTCTTCGACGCCGCTGTTGCATTGATTGCTTGAATTCATCGGACCTCTGACTCGACGGATGACACTAGTTACCTGCGTGTTCTGCGACGAGAGCGGACCTCGGGCCAAGGAGCACGTTTTCCCCGACTGGCTCCTAACTCAGCTCGACGTCGCAGCTGAGCAGATTCCTCTTCGGCACGCCAGAACTGACGGCTCCGTGATTTCGGAGCGCCGGCACCCCTTATCGCAGTTTCGCTACGGCCACGTGTGCGTCGAGTGTAATAACGGACACTTGAGTCGCCTCGAGGGCGAAGCGAAGCGTATTCTCTCCGGTGTCTGGCGTGGCCGGCAAAGTATTGCGGCCATAGATGCATTCGCGCTCACGATGTGGTGCCTCAAGACCTGCGTGATGCTGAATGCCGCCTCGAACTATCGCCCGATTGTTTCTACGCTGCACGCCAAGGCCGTCGCCGCAATGTTTCCCCCGCCCGGCCTCTTTGTGCACGTCGGCTTCCAGGAAAGCGCCCCTAAAGTGACCTGGCTTCAGAGCCAGAATCTGGTGGTGAAGACCCATGATGAAAGCGTGGGCGCGGTTGTAGACGTGTTCCAGAAGCGAG
>JAYUWY010000125.1:0-1980 GCA_043753285.1 Gemmatimonas sp.
AGTCCGCGTTTGCCAGCGGGTGCGTGTTCCGCGACGTACGTCGCCGCGCCGCCATACTCACCGCCCAATGCGAGGCCTTGGAGCAGACGCAGAATGACCAGCGCGATTGGCGCAGCAATGCCAATGCTCGCGTACGTCGGCAGCACGCCTACAAGAAACGTCGAGGCGCCCATCAGCACGATGGTGACGAGGAACGTATGCTTGCGCCCCACGAGATCGCCGAGGCGGCCAAAGAACACCGCGCCAAACGGTCGCACCGCGAACCCGGCGGCGAAGGCGAGGAGCGCGAAGATGAAGCCTGCAGTCTCGTTGACTCCCGAGAAGAACTGCCGCGAGATGATGGCGGCGAGCGAGCCATATAAATAGAAGTCGTACCACTCGAAGACTGTCCCCAAAGAGGACGCGAAGATGACGCGGCGGACGTCGCGGGTGGGAGCGAGGGTTTCGGCCATCGCGAGAATGTATCGGCGTTGCCCGTGTCCCGTGCAGTACCGTCGCCGCCCTGCGCGTGGCGGGGTATCTTTGGAGGAGTGTTCTTGGGGGTCACCCCCCGTCGTCGCGCGTACCCTTTCTTCCCGATTATGCGACCGATTCGTCCGCTGTATGCTGCTGCCCTCATCGCGCTCGCGCCGCTGGCAAATGCCGTCGCGCAAGATCACGCGATGCACCATCCGGTCCAACTGACCGCCGAGGACTATGCCCGCGCCGAGCGTTTTCTCGGCCAAGGCGTGGCATCATTGGTGAGCGGCCAAGGTTCTGCTTACTCGTGGCTGCCCGACGGCCGCTTCTGGTACCGCGTCACGCTCCCGGGCGGGCCGGAAGTCCGCATCGTCGATCCCGCGCGCAACCAGAGCCGCACCTGCGTACCGCAGCAGGACCCCTGCACGCCAGTGCCGTTTATTCGCCCGGCACACGCTGCGCCGGCGAGCTCGTCGTTGAGCCCGGATCGCAAGAAGGCCGCGTTCATTCGCAGCTTCAATCTCTGGGTGAAGGATCTCGGCACCGGCGTCGAGACGCAGCTCACCACGGACGGCATCCCCGATTTTGGCTACGCGACGAACAACGCGGGCTGGGTGCACTCCGACGATCCGGTCGTGAGCTGGAGCCCAGACTCCAAGCAGATCGCCACGTTCCAGCACGACGGACGCGGCGTCTCCATGATGTATTTGACGAGCACCAAGGTCGGTGCGCCGAACTTGCAGGCGTGGCGCTATCCGCTTCCTGGTGACTCTGTGATTTTCCGCATTCATCGCGTGGTGATTTCACTCGATGGCGGCAACGGTCAGCCGAAGGTCACACGTTTGCAGATGGAGCCCGACCAGCATCGCTCGCGCGTGTCGGACCACATCGAGTGCGGCGGCGATGTCTGCGACCTCGAGTGGTATCCCGACGGATCGAAGATTGCGTTTGTCTCCAACACACGCGATCACAAGACGATGTGGATGCGCGTTGCTGATGCGCGCACGGGTGCGGTGCGCACGTTGTATGAAGAGACCAGCGCCACGCAGATTGGCGACGCGTCGCTCGACGACGAGCTGTGGAACGTGTTGCCGGCGAGCAACGAGCTCATTCAGTGGTCGGTGCGCGATGGCTGGATGCATCTGTACCTGTTTGATCTCAACACGGGCGCACTCAAGAATCGCATCACCACTGGCAACGGCAACGTGACGCGCATTGTGCGTGTGGATGAGCGCTCACGTCGCATCTACTTCACGGCGCAGGGCCGTGAGGCCGGTCGCGATCCGTACTACGTGTCGCTGTATCGCGTGAACTTTGACGGGCGCGGACTCACGCATCTCACGCCAGAAGTTGGCAACCACTCGGTGAGCCTGTCGCCCGATAGTCGTTGGGTGATTGATACGTACTCCGAGCCGAACGTCGCACCGGTGACGGTGTTGCGCGATGCCAACACCGGTCGTGTGGTGCGCGAACTCGCGCGCGTCGACATCTCGCGTTTGACTGCCACGGGTTGGAAGGCAC
>JAYUWY010000126.1:0-8138 GCA_043753285.1 Gemmatimonas sp.
GCCCACGTCTCGCTGCCCGCCGGCGCCGACTCGAGCAAAAACGCGAACGGTCCCTCGCGCAGTTTATGAAATGCGCCCACGGCCGTATCGCCGTCGAGCAGCGTATCGCGCCAGACGGGTACAAGCCCTCCAGAGCGAGCGCATGCGACCGCACGCTCGGCGAACTGCTCAAAGCTCATCGCGCGATGCCCCGCGCCCGGTTGTTCCTTGTCATGCGCCCCGCAATCTTTGACGTATGCCTACTCTGCGCGCGGTCGTCGCCGCGTCCGCGTTGTTGCTCGCTGCTGCGCCCGCTCTCACCGCGCAGTCGGTGTGGAACGATGCGCGCACAATGGAACTCGTGCAGGCGGCGACGCTGCGTCGCTCTGTGCAGCTCGCCGATACCGCATTGCGCGACTACACCGCTCGCGCGTCCGGCACTCTCACCTTTCTCGCACAACTCGGCGACGGCGCCTTCTCGCGCCCCATCGTCGTGAAGTCCGACAAGATTGAACTCGAAGTCTATTGGGGCGCGCCCAATCGGAGCAAGCAAACCATCGTCGGGCGGCGCGACACGCTGCTCCTGCCGAATGATATGCAGTACCATCGCGACCACCTCGGCATCATCCAGAACAACTTTCCCGACATCATTCGCCTCGGCGACGGCGATGAAGTCATGGACGTGGTCCACCCGCTGAGTCCGGCTGGTCTTGGCACCTACGATTACGCGATTGCGGATTCGCTCGCGATTCGCGGCCAGGGCATCAGCCTCGACGTCATGATGATCGCCGTGCGCCCGCGCGATCCCTCGCGGCCCGCGGCAGTTGGCGCGGTGTACATCGATCGCGCCACGGCGAGTGTGGTGCGCATGACGTTCTCGTTCACGCGCGCTGCGCTCAGAGATCGCCAACTCGAAGACGTCTCCGTCATTCTCGAAAACGGACTCGTGAACGGGCGCTTCTGGTTGCCGCGCCGCCAGGAGATTGAAGTGCGTCGCTCGGCGAGTTGGATGGATTTTCCTGCCAAGGGAATCATTCGCGGTCGCTGGGAGATTTGCTGCATCCAGACCAATCAGTCGCTCACCGGTCTCATTTTTCGCGGGCCTGAAATCGTCGAGTCCGGTACTCGTGAGCAGCTGCGCAATCATCCCTCTGTGCAGGGCGATATTCTCGCATCGCTGCCCGAGGACGCGCGCGCACTCGACGCCGAAGAAGTGCGCGCCGTGCAAGACGAAGCGCGCCGCCTCGTCGCCGAGTCTGCGCTGCAACGCGCTCGCAGCAGCAACATCGCCGCACGTCGCATCTCCGATTTTGTGCGCAGTGATCGCGTCGAAGGTCTCGCACTTGGCGCGGGAGTTTCGCAGCGCTTTGGTAGTGGCGTGAGCACGAGTGTCGTGGGGCGCTACGGGACTGCAGACTATCGCTGGAAGGGACGCGGCACGCTCACGTGGCAGCGCGCCTCTGGGTTCTCCGTCGCTGCCGCGGGCTACGACGACTGGCAGCAACTGGGCGACGTCGTCGAAGTCAGTGGTCTGCGGAATTCGTTGGCGTCGCAGGAGTTTGGAAGCGACTGGACGCAGCCCATCGGCGCAGTGGGCGGATCGCTGCGCCTGCAGTGGGCGCCGCCCGAGCGTGGGCGCGTGTGGGCGGAGTTCGCGTTGCAGGATGAGCGCGCGCTGGTGGGCAATCGGTTTGCGCCCGCGCAGGGCGAGTTTGAGCCTACGTTTCCCGCGCTGGCGCTCAAGCGCCGTGCTGTCACCGTCGGCGTCGAGCGCGCGCCGGGCGCGTGGCGCGTAGGTGCGTACGCAACGGCGAGCGAGTGGTCGCCGCGCGCCGGATCCGCGTCGGGCCGCTCCTTAAGAGCATCCGCGGACGTCGAGTTTAGCGCGCCACTTGGAGCCCGAACCCAACTGCGCACGCGGCTGGTCGCCGCCGCGCTCAGCAGCGGTGCCGTTCCGCCGCAGGACATCGTCTTGTTTGGAGGGCCTGTCAGTGGCCCTGGCTACGATTTTCACTCGCTGGCGGGTCGCCGCGGAGTCAGCCAGCGAATCGAACTACAGCAACGTATTCCCTTTGTTCCCATCAACTTGGGTCGCTTTGGTCGGGTTCCAGCGACGCTCGTAATAGCACCGTTTGTGCACGCGGTGTGGTTGGATCAGGCCGCTTCAAGTTCAAGCGGTTGGCATCCCGCCGTTGGACTCGGGACGATTGGTTTTTTTGACGTCGCTCGCGTGGATGTGGCACGCGGACTGCGCGATGGGCGTTGGACCTTTTCGATGGACGTCAGCCGTTCGCTTTGGCCCGTGCTCTAGCCGCTCAAATCGGCGCCGCTCGGCGCCGCTCGGCGCCGCTCGGCGGGGCGCAGGTGGTAGCCCGCGCCGTGCGCGGCGGTATCTTTGTGACAGTGTGTAGCTCGTGAACACTTTGCGGAGCGTGGATGGGTAGTAGCGCCAAGCCGGTACGCGACGAATGGATCTGGGCAACACTCGACGGGCTCCTGCAGGCGGAGCAGATCGAGGCCCTACGCGCGGCACCCACGGAAAGCCTGTGGGAAGACGTCGTGCGCCGTGGCTGGCTCACCGACGAAGCCATCGTGAAGGCTGTGGCTACGCGCTTCCGCATGCGCATCGCGGAGCTGCAGAACGTCTCGCAACAGGCGCGCGAACTCGTGCCCGAGGCACTCGCGCGCAAGTTCAAAGTGTTGCCGCTCGCGATCTCCGATTCGACGCTCGACATCGCGACCGCCAGTCCGCTCGATCTCGACTGCGAGCGCACGCTTGCGTTCGCGCTCGGTCGCACGGTGCGCATGAGCATTGCGCCACAGCAGAAGATTGTTGATCGAATCGAGGAAGTGTATCGGCCTGAGAATGTGTTCGAAAAAATTCTCGAGAAGGTCGAGGGTTCGTACGAAGTTGAGACGGTTGACGAGTCGCAAGAAGAGAACGAACTCGACATCGGCACCTCGCGCGCTGGTGAGCGTCCCGTCATTCAGCTTGTCGACCGCATCATCGCCGAAGGCATTCAAAGCCGCGCGTCTGACATTCACTTGGAGCCCGAGGAATCGGGCGTCGCCGTGCGCTACCGCATTGACGGTGTGCTGCGTCAGGCGATGGTGCTGCCCAAGGCCGCAGGTATTCCGCTCGTGAGCCGCGTGAAAATTATGGCGCAGCTCGACATCGCCGACCGCTTGCGTCCGCAGGACGGACGCGCGCGTGTGGCGATCGCGGGTAGCCGCGTGGATTTGCGCGTGTCCACGTTGCCGGCGTCGCAGGGTGAGAAGGTCGTGATTCGCGTGCTCGACCAGCGTAGCACGATTCTCTCGCTCGACGCGCTCGGTCTGCTGCCCGACGAACACACGCGCATCATGGAGCTGCTCCAGGCGCGCGAAGGCATCGTGCTCGTCACCGGTCCCACAGGCTCCGGTAAGACCACCACGCTGTACTCCATGCTGCGCACAGTGCAGGGACGTGGCGTCAACATCGTCACCGTCGAAGACCCGGTGGAGTATCGCCTCCAGGGTATCGTGCAGGTGCAGGTGAACGAAAAGGCAGGACTCACGTTCCCCGCTGCACTGCGCTCCATTCTGCGTCAGGACCCCGACGTCATTCTCGTCGGCGAAATTCGTGATAAAGAAACCGCGAACATCGCGATCCAGGCGTCGCTCACGGGTCACTTGGTGCTCTCCACGCTGCACACCAACGATGCCGCGAGTTCTGTGACGCGTCTCGTCGACATCGGCATTGAGAGCTACAAAATTGCCGCTGCGCTCAAGGGCGTCGTCGCACAGCGTCTCATGCGTCGCCTCTGCAACACGTGCCGTGAGTTGGCGGTGGGTCAGGTGCCCGAGCGCATGCAGCGCTTCTTCCCCGACCAGGGCACGCTGTACCGTGGCGTAGGCTGCCCCGAGTGCTCGATGACGGGCTATCGCGGACGTTTGGCGATTGAAGAAGTTCTCCACGTCACGGAAGAAGTCGAACGTCGCATTGCCGGCAACGAAAGCGTCGATCGCATCAACGATGCGGCCCGCGAAGGTGGTATGCGTTCGCTGTGGGAATCCGCCGTCGCGCACGTACGAAAGGGCGAGACGACCATCGAAGAACTCCTGCGCGTACTCGAAGCGCCGCAGGAGAACAGCTCCAAGAGTGGTGCGCAGCAGCGTGTCACCACCGAGGAAGTTCCGTCGGTGAAGCCCGGTCAGCGCGGCACGACGTTTAACAACGCCGTCACTGAGGACGACGAAGGCCCGTCGGCGCCAAGTGCGCGTGCGCGTCGCAGCGGAACGCGCCACGCAGCGCCCAACAACTTCAGCGCCGATGCGTTTGAGCTCGTGGGCGATGCTGTGGCCAAGCGGCCCGCCGCCAAGCGCGTGCTCCTCGTGGAAGATGAAGAAGCATTGCGCCGCGTGATGAAGGATCTGCTCGAGCGCGAAGGCTTTGTGGTCTTCGAAGCCGGTGACGGCGTCATTGCGCTCGACGAAGTGGATCGCCTCGCGCCTGATCTCGTAGTGCTCGACCTCAATCTCCCGCGCCTCGACGGCTACGGCGTGCTCAGCCATCTGCGCGCGCGGCCCGCTACGGCCAAGCTGCCGGTCATTGTGCTCACCGCCAAGGGCGACGAGGACAGCGAAGTACGCGTCTTCGAGTACGGTGCGAGCGACTATCTCACCAAGCCGTTCCGCGCGCGCGCACTCTCCGCCCGCATTCACTCGCTCATTGATCGCAAGGCGAAGTCCGGGTGAAGATCGAAGTCCGCGTCATTGACGTGATTGTGTTTCGCCCCATTCAGCGCGGGTGGCAGGTGCTCGTCCTGCGGCGCGCAGCCAACACGCGCTGCCCCGGGTCCTGGGAGATGGTGCACGGCAAGGTGAATGACGGTGAATCACTCCCCAATGCGGCGCGTCGCGAGCTCTTTGAGGAAACCGGCCTCAAGCCCGAGCGACTGCTCAGCGTGACGATGCACCCGTTTTATCTCGTGCCGTCCGACACCGTGCAACTCGCGGCAGTGTTTGCCGCCGTCGTCGCTCCTGACGCACCGGTTGTCCGCGGCGACGAGCACGACAAGCACGGATGGGTCACGGTGGCTGCCGCGCGTCGCCGCTTCAGCTGGCCGCACGAGCGCAGGCATCTCGATGACGCGTACACGCTGCTGCGTTCACCCGCGCTGCACGACGTGCTCGTAGTCCCCTAAAAGAGAACAGCTTCACCACGAAGGCACGAAGTACTGCGCTGTCGTACTTCGTGCCTTCGTGGTGAAGCTGTTGCTGTCTAGTCGTTCGCCCGATCAGTCGCCAGCGACACGCGCTCGGTTGGCGCATTCGGCTTCACGCGCACAGACTTCGCAGGGATGCCCACGTTGACGTGATACGGCCGCACGTCCTTCGTCGCCACCGCCACCGCGCCCACCATGCCATTCTCGCGCACGTGCACGCCGGCGAGCACCGTCGCGTGGTACGTGATGCGCACATCGTCATCGAGAATCGTCAGCGCATTCGTGACGTCCACCTGATCCACGATGCTGTGCGTGTGAGAGTAGATGTTGGCGTAGTCGGAAACCGACACCCGATTCCCCATCCGAATCCCGCCGCGGTCATCAAGCAGCACGTGCCGGTGCACCACGCAGTCGTCGCCCACTTCCATGTTGTAGCCGAACGAGAACTCCACGTGCTGGAAGCACTTAAAGTTCTTGCCGACCTTCTGAAAGATGTGCGGCGCCAGTGCACGGCGGAGGTTCACGCCCAGCGCGACATTCTGTCCGCCAATCGGCAAGCGATCAAACGAATACCATAGCCACAACAGCGGCTTCACGCGCTGAAACTTGGCTTGGTCGCAATCGCCGTAATACTCAGGCTCGAGCGTGACATTCCGCGGGTCCAACGAGGCCAGCGCCAACTGCGTGGCGAGCGGCGTCTTCAAATCCGCCATCACCTGCTCGTAACGGCCCACCATGCCCGGGAATCCAAGCTCCAGCAGCGTATCGCGGCAGAGCAGGGACCAATCCGTGCTCGGGCTCGCGAGCTTCTGCTCGATGTTTGAGATCCACGCGTCTTCGATCTTCTCAATCGCGCGCGGCGGCAGAGTCTTTAGCGGAATTCTTGGCATTGTTAGTTCCTTGGTGCGGTCCAATAAAAACTACAAAGGGAACCACGACGGCACGAAGTACTACACAAGCACCACTGTGAGAAAGCGCGCTGTCGTACTTCGTGCCTTCGTGGTGAAGCAGTTGCGGACTACTCGTCGCCCACAGGAGCCGGCATGCTCACCAAAGACATCACCGCCGACGCCAACTCCTCGCGCCCAAACCCAGTCACCGCCGAGAACGGAATCACCTGCTCCGGATCCAACGCCAACCGCTTCGCCATCGCGTCCACAGCCTTGGCAATCGCACCCTTCGACAACTTGTCGCACTTCGTCACGCACACCATCGTCGGCAACTCCAGCTCCGCCAGCAAGTCGAGCATCTGCATGTCGTCGTCCGTCGGGTCGCGACGCACATCCAACAACTGCACGATGCCGCGCAACGCTGGCGCGTGGCGCAAATACCCTTCAATCAACGGCCGCCACTCGGCCTGACGCGCCTTCGAGATCTTCGCGTAGCCATAGCCCGGCAAGTCCACGAGCGTGAACTGGTCGTTGATCCCAAAGAAGTGAATCTCGCGCGTGCGGCCTGGTGTCTTCGACACACGAGCCAACGCTTTCCGGCGCACCAACGCGTTAATCAGCGACGACTTGCCCACGTTCGAGCGCCCAGAGAAGGCGACTTCGGGCAAAGTGTTTTCGGGCCGCCAGCCTCCAGCCGCCGCCATCGGGCCGAGGTAGTCGATCTTGCGGATCGGCAGCGGATCGGGAGCGGGTTTCTCACGCTCCCCGTCGTGCTCACTCACGCCTCTTTCTTCTTCGGCTGCGCGCTGATTTCGAGGAGGGGCGGCTGCTTCTGTGTCACCGTCGCTTCCGTCACCCGCACTTCCAGCACGTCATCGCGCGACGGCAAGTCAAACATCGTGTCGAGCAGGATCTCTTCGAGAATCGCGCGCAGGCCACGCGCACCTGTGCCACGCTGAATCGCCTTACGGGCAATCGCGCGCAAGGCGAGATCGTCGAACGTGAGTTCGACGTCTTCGAGTTCGAAGAGCTTCTTGTACTGCTTCGTGAGCGCGTTCTTCGGATCCTTAAGAATCTGCACGAGCGCGTCTTCGTCGAGTCCTTCCAACGGCACCGTCACCGGCAGTCGGCCCACGAGCTCGGGGATCAACCCAAAGCGCAGCAAATCCTCGGGCTCCACGGCGCCAAAGATGTTCGTCTTGCTGCTCTCGCTCTTGGCGGCAGCATCGGACGAGAAACCAATCGCGCGCTTGCCCAACCGCGCCTCGATGATCTTCTCCAATCCATCAAACGCACCGCCGACAATAAACAGAATGTCCTTGGTATTGATCTGGATGTATTCCTGCTGCGGATGCTTGCGGCCACCCTGCGGCGGTACGCTGGCCACAGTGCCTTCAAGAATCTTGAGGAGCGCCTGCTGCACACCTTCGCCGCTCACATCGCGCGTGATGCTCGGGTTCTCGCTCTTGCGCGCAATCTTATCGATCTCGTCGATGTACACGATGCCGCGTTCGCACTCGGCCACGTTGAAATCACCGGCCTGCAGCAACCGCACGAGAATGTTCTCGACGTCTTCGCCCACGTAGCCGGCTTCCGTCAGCGTGGTGGCATCGGCGATAGTGAACGGCACGTCAAGAATGCGCGCCAGCGTCTGTGCGAGGAGCGTCTTGCCCACGCCTGTCGGACCAAGCAACAGGATATTCGACTTATCGAGCTCAACGTCGCCTTCGCGCTTGGCGCCGGAGTTAATACGCTTGAAGTGATTGTAGACCGCAACGGCCAACGCCTTTTTTGCGCCTTCCTGGCCAATCACATACTGGTCGAGTGTGCCCTTGATTTCGGCGGGCAGCGGGACACTGGTGTGTGTCTCAGTTACCTCGCGCTCTTCGTCCTCCGCGAGAATCTCATTGCAGAGGGCGATGCACTCATTGCAGATGTACACGGACGGTCCGGAAATGAATTTCCGGACGGCATCCTTGGACTTGCCGCAAAAGGAGCAACGGAGGTGACGATCCTGAGACATGACGGAAGACTGAAGACGGAAGGACCAAGGCCTGTCGGG
>JAYUWY010000127.1:0-8136 GCA_043753285.1 Gemmatimonas sp.
CCAGACCTATGCCTACGACGCGCTCGGCCAACTGTCTTCCACTACGGACCAGGCCGCGAGCGGCGGCAGTAGCGTCACGGTGCACTACAAGTACGACCGCCTTGGCCGCTTAGTGGCCGACAGTGTCGCGTCGCCGGCGAACGTCCTCGCGCGTTGGACCTACGACGTGGCTGGGCGACCGACGCTGCGCGTCGAGGAGGGCTTTACCGACTCGCTCTGGTACGACGAGCGGGGAAAGCGCACGAGGGCGTGGGGGCGGGTGATTATGAACGACACCTATTCGACCGGCACCAACGTCGCGTACGACGGATTGGGCCAGATCGCGGCGACCGCAAACACTGACACCGAGCGGCCAGCCGTCACGGACGAGTTCCGGTTCGACGGAGCGGGCAACGTGCTCGTTCGCCACGCCAACAAGCTCAGCAACGAGGCCAACACCGAGGCCCGAGATTCATCGGTGTACCTCGGGCATCAATTGACCTCGCGCGTCGGCGCGCACTTTCCGGATGGCCGCAAGAGCCCCTTGAACAACTATTCGGCAGCCATCCCCATTGCCGATTCCCTTGGCCTAGTGTACGACCCCAGCGGGAATGTGACGACGCAAGTGTTGGCCCGTCGCGAGTGGGTTTGGGGCATCAGCGACGGGTACGGGCGCCGCGACACAACCGGGTTGAGCATCACCAGCAATTGGTATGATGCCAACGAGCGCCTGCGCTTCACGCAGTTGACGACGATGCCGGTAGGCTTCTCGCTCTCCACTCGGATCAGCGAGTATCGGTACGATGCGCTGGGGCGCCGCATCGCGGTGCGGGCGATGGTAGACTCGATCGCGAACTGCGCGAACGAGACCGTGGTCACTCCGATTCGCTGCCAGCAGGAATACCTCGTCACCACGTGGGACGGCGACCAGGTTCTGACCGAGTCGAGGACCTTGGGTGGCTGGCAGTTGAGCAACCAACAGGTGGGCACGAGCGGCAGCGGTGACTGGTGGGGCACCGTGCGTTACACGCAGACCGGTGCGATTGACGCACCGCGCGTGATTTGGCGCGACGGCGGCACGCCCCGCATTCTCCATCGGAACTGGCGTGGCAGCGTGGCCGGAGCTACGTTCGCTTCGAGTGGTTCGGCTGACAACGCGACCGTGTGGCCAGCCGTGAATGACGTGTGGTATTCGCCGGATTCGCGGCAATCCGCACCTGAGTCGAACAAGTGGATGGGCAGTCTGGTCACCGACGGCCGAGATGCGACGGGGACCTTGTATCGCCGGAATCGGTATTACGATCCGACGAGTGGGCGCTTCACGCAGGAAGACCCGATTGGGGTGGCGGGTGGGCTCAATCTGTATGGGTACGGCGCCGGCGACCCCATCAACAACAGTGATCCGTTTGGACTTTGCCCTCCTGAAGACTCGAACCTATCCGATTGTCCCGGAATTTGGACGGCTGTTGGTGCAGTAACTGGGGCACTTTTGGGCGGCGCGGGCGGTGGCGGTGGCGGCTTTCTGGTTGGTGCTGGCGTGGGAGCACTTCCAGGAGCGGCAGCTGGAGCAGCGCAAGGAGCAGCCTTCGGGGCGCGTCTCGGAGCGATCGCTGACGGGATAATCCTTGCGAGCAGGACGCAAGGCTGGGCCATAGGCAAGATTGAGCAACTGCGCTCGAGCATCGAGGGACATCTCGGAACCGTTGGAGAGGACCCTAACGCTCAGGACGCGAATCATCACCGCGGAGAGATTCGCGGTTGGATCAACCAGGCTCGGGATAACTTGAAGAATCTGCAAGGTCGTACGCGGGCCCGTTATCGGGAGCAGGTCGAGGCCTGGCAAAAGCGGCTGGACGACGTTACGCCACCAACTCAGTCTTGAACTAGCCTCATTCGATGCCTGCGGACGATAAAGAGCTCCGAGATTCGCTGCATTCCCGGTTTCGGGAGTTGGTAGGCGCCCCCGAGGGGGATGCGGTCGCTTACCATCTCGCAGACCTGCACGGCGGTTTTGTGCATGCGGCGCGGATGATCGAGCGTGTGGCCGGCCGTAGCGAAGTGCTGAGTGAGGATGCGCTTCGCGCAGCCTTGACAGATCTGGCTGGCGAGCTGTTCGAACACATTCATCCCCACATAGAGCGCGTCCAGCCGGGACTAGAGAAACTTGTAGCTGACCTCTTTGATGAGGCCGAACGCCGCAGCGACAGCTAGGAATCGTTGCGCACGAAACATCGATAAGTCGTGCATGGTTCTGGCACGCAGGAAGACCCGATTGGGGTGGCGGGTGGGCTCAACCTGTATGGGTATGCGGGCGGGGATCCGATCAACAACTCGGATCCGTTTGGGCTCTGCCCAGAGAAGAAGACCGGACGGCCGTGCAAAGGGCCACTCGGCTTCTCGCCGCATGACCTGCGAGACGACGGTGCCAATCCTCGAGTCGGAGAGTACGGAAAGGTTCGCAACGGCGGCACACGCGCTCACCAAGGGAATGACTATAAGGCGCTCAATGGCCAAGGCGTGTATGCCGCGGACGACGGCACCGTCAACCGCGCCGGATACTCGACGAGCTACGGCAACTACATCGAGTTAGCACACAAGAACGGAGCTGGAGAAGTGGTGAGCTACACATTCTACGCGCACCTCCAGTCCGCGAGTAAACTGTCGAGAGGGGCTGCGGTGACAGGTGGCCAAGGCATCGGCGCCGTGGGCAGGACTGGCAATCTGAATTCATCGACACCAACGCATCTCCATTTCGAGATTCGGACTCAAAGCATGCCAGGCTTCGGCCTCGAGGGAAGGCTCGATCCCGCACCACATATCAAGCCGGATAATCGCCCATGACACAAAGGCTACTCCTCTCCCTTCAGATAGTACTCGTCGCGCTGGCGGCACAATCGTGCCGACCGGAGCACTCGTCGGAGAGCGATACCGTCGCAGCGTCAAGCGCGACGGCGGGCACCGGCGCTTCGGCAGGCTCGACCTACCACGACACGCTGGAACTTGTTTCGATCGGAGGCGAGCCACTGAAGTCCCGTGACGAGTCTGCCCACCAGTGCGACCAGCGCCCGTTCTTGAGTCTGATGCTATTCAGTGACGCACGCTGGACGGTGCGCGACAGCCTGTTCATCGACTGCCCATCTCCTCGTGGGGGCGGACAACTGTTTGGACGACTAAGCACGGGGACAATCGAGCTTCGCGGCGACACCATTGTCTTTCTTTCCGACGAACCCAGTGAGGGGGAGAACGGAGTAGTCTTCGTCGGCATTCGGGAAGATTCCGCAGTTCGAGTTCTGCGTGCTGATGAGGAAGGGCGAGATTACGTGTACCGAAGGATGAGTCCTCGATAGTAGTGGTATAGGATTTGGCTTCGCGTCGCGGCAAGCCTCCGTCATCCAATGTTGAGTCCCAGCTCGCTCATCACCGTCCGTTTACACGCAGGAAGACCCGATTGGGGTGGCGGGTGGACTAAATCTCTACGGGTACGCTGGCGGGGATCCGATCAACAACTCGGATCCGTTTGGGCTGTGCCCGGAGTGGCTAACCGGAACTCCCTGCGGTTTGAAGTTCAACGGCTTGCAGACGAATTTCGTCCTAGGCAACCGGGAGTGGAGCGTCACAATCGGATCGTGGGAGACGGCGTCGGAGACTGGCGGTTTCGTCACGTTTGGCAAGCCGTTGTCTGGCGGCTTCGCTACTTCCGGGAGCAGTACACGCGCGGCCGGTAGCGCCCAATATGTCGAGGGCGGCTCGGAGTCGCTCGACACATTTACTGGGGTTGGGGTTGAGTTTTCCCTCTCGGGGGACTTCTACGGCGCTGCTGGGTCCCTTTCGTTGTCAATGCAGCCCGGCCGTGGCTCTCCCGTTGGTTACCAGTACGGTGCGGGTGTTTCGACGCCGTCGGCCCCTGGATTTAGTACCACTGCAACACAGACGAGGATCTCCGGGAAGAGAAAGAAGGAAGGCACCGAACCTGAAATCGAGCCGTGAACCTCACTCGAACTCGCATCCATAAAGATAGGTGTCGCTGATGGAAGTAATCTTTGACGTCCGAACGAATCCCTTTGCGTCGTGGCTCGCATTCGCTCCGCTAGCGATTCTGCAGGCGGCTCTCCTATTTGAGCTGTTTCGACGCCGACGAGAATTCAAAGAAGCAGCCGGGTCGCGCGAACGTTGGCGCGTGGCGGTGTACTTGCTGGCAGTCGTGGTAACACTGCTGTTGACTGGGCTTCAGTTTCGAGCCTATTCCCAGGAGAAGGCTGATTTTGTGAGCGCGCTAGCCGACAATCGGGCACGCGTCGTCGAGGGCGAAATCACCGACTACACACCGCAAGCGTGGACAGGCAAGCCGCTCGAGAAATTTCAACTGGGCGCCGATCGTTTCAGCTTTGACGGATTCGGTGCCTCGCCAGCCTATCACGTTCGAGCGCGAAGTGGCGGACGGCTGCGAAACGGGATGAGAGTTCGATTGTTGGAATATCAGGGCAACATTCTCAGAATCGAGATTCTCTCGGTCGACTCCGCTACAGTTCCGGACAACAGGGGCCTTAATCCTTGAATGACGGAGCACCCTACAACCACCCATTCCGCTTCAGCATCCACACCAACACGCCGCCCAGTCCCAACTGCACCCCGAGCATAATCCAGAATCCACTCGGCGACGCAGACAGCGGGATGTCGGCAAAGTTCATCCCCCACATGCCGCTCACCACCACGAACGGCACGCTCAGCGTCGCCACCACCGTCAACCCCTTCGTCACCATCCCCATCTTGTTGGAGATCTGACTCAGGTACGAATCCAGCGTACTCGCGAGTAGGTCGCGATAGCTGTCGAGTGACTCGTTGAGTCGAATGACGTGATCGTACACGTCGCGGAAGTACACCTGCGTCTCAACGGAAATCTGCGCGCACGGCCGACTCTGCAACGTGTTAAACACCTCGCGCATGGGCGAGAGATGGCGGCGCAGCGTGAGCACGAGACGCTTCACAGAAAAGATGTCGCGCAACGCTTCTTGCTCGAAGCGCACAAACACGCGCTCCTCAAGACCATCCACGAACTCGTCGAGCTGATCGATGATCGGGAAGTACGCGTCGACGGTCGCGTCGAGGATGTGGTGCATCAACCGTGCAGGGCCGCGCTCGAGGAAATCTCCACCGCGCGTGATGCGGTCCACCGTCGAGTCAACGCCGGGCGAGTGTGTACCGTGCACGGTGACAACGAAATTTTTGCCGAGGAATGTCGAGAGATTGAAGGTCTCGATGTCGTAGAGATCCTCGGTCTCGTCCACGAAGCGCACACCGCGCACGACCGTGAATGCGTAGTTGGGAAACTCTTCAAACTTCACGCGACCGTCGAGCGACGTCGTGTCCTCGATGCTCAGCGGATGAAACTTGAAGACGTCGGCGAGGAGCGTGTGGCGCGCGGGGCTGTCGACGGGCATGTCGACCCACAGCGTGCCCGTGCCTGCGGCGACAATCTCGGAAATCTCTTTGACGGAGAGATTGTTGCGGATGGTGCCCGTGGCCTCGCGATACCAGCTGCGCAGCGTTGCTGTGCTGGGCACGTGGGTGTCGTGGGCGTGCTTCTTGAGGCGAAGGGAGGAACGCTTACGCGGCATGAAGAGAAGCTACCGCAATGCCTCAAGGTGCGCGACGACGCCCTGCCCTAGCCTCGCAGGATCGTACCCGCCTTCCAGCGCACTCACGAGGCGCCCGCCGCACCAGCGCTCGGCCCGCGCCACCAGCTCGCGTGTGAGGGTGGCCACGTCCTCAATCTCCAACGAGAAGCCACCCAACGGATCGCGCGCCATGGAATCAAATCCGCTGCTCACCAGCACGAGATCGGGCGTCCAGTGCTGCGCGGCCGCGTCAACGCCGTTGAACAGCGCATCGAGATACGCGCGCGCCGGCAGTCCAGCCGCCATCGGCACGTTCCACACCGTGCCCAACGGCCCGCGATCCTCCGCAGCGCCAGAGCCGGGATACCACGGCCACTGATGCATGGACACAAACCGAATGCGCGCGTCCTCCTCAACCAGCGCTTGCGTGCCGTTCCCGTGGTGCACGTCCCAATCCACGATGAGCACACGCTCAGCGCCGCGCGCCAACGCGTGCTTGGCACCAATCGCTACGTTGCCAAACAAGCAGAAGCCCATTCCCTGCGCGCGTAGCGCGTGATGGCCCGGTGGACGCACGGCGCAAAAGCTCCGCACGTTGCGACCGTCCATGGCACGCTCCACCGCGTCGAGCACGCACCCTGCGCCCGCACGCGCCGCGTCCCACGAGCCCTCGCTCACCGTGGTGTCGGCATCAAAACGGCCGCCGCCCTGCGCGGCCAGTTCCTTCACCGCAGCGATGTACGCGCGATCGTGACACAGCGCGAGCTCGTCTTCCGTCGCATGACGCCCCTCGAGTAACTCGAGTGACATAAACAGCTCGGGCGCATACTTGAGTGCGGTGGTAATGCCGCGCACGCGCCCTACGTGCTCCGGATGCTTCCACCCGTTGTCGTGGCGACCACAATCTGAATGCGAAATAAACGCGAGCGTCACGGGACTCCTCGACGACGACGAAGTGCCCACTCGGCGAGTAGGCCAACCAGAATGATAGGGCCGAGCCAGAGCGGGAACTTAAACGCGCTATTTTCGCGCTCGTCTTCTGAAGACGCAACGCCAATGGCGTGAACGATAGCTGCGAGCGGTGCGGCGCTCTTTGCGTCTGTGGTATTGAGGACCGGCTGAACGTCACCACGCGCAACGAGGCCCGCGAGATGACTCCAGTACGCGCGATGATCCTCAACGCTGCGGCCCTCACCCTCCATTCGCCAACGCCACGTTTCGGCGTAGCCGAGTTGGAGGATTCGGCCAGACTCGACGCGGCGCGCGACGACAGCCGGCGTGTCTTCGCGCGATTCGATAAGCACCGCGTCACCTCGCAACGCGCCAAGCGCAAACAAAGGCAGTGCGTGCGTAGCTTCGTGGCCAACGAATGAGCGAGTCTCTGGTTCCTGCTCGGCGATCACGCGCGCGCCGGCGATGGCGCGGAGCGCGGGTGCGTCGGCGCGGGCGGCTTCGCCCGCGAGAATCACACCGCCACCGGTTCGCGCGAATCGCGCGAGCGATGCTGCCTCGCGACGCGCGGATGCGGAGTCGAGCACGATAGCTACGTCGTGACGCGTGTTGCTCAGAGAGACCTCACCCTGACGCACCTGACGATCGCGACCGAGTTCGAGACGCGCATCCGCTTGCCAGCCAGCTTCCTCGAGCGCGGTGATGACGAATCGTGGTTCCCAGCCTACGCGGCCGAACACAATCACTCGGCGCGGCGTGGCTCTCGCCTGCGGCTCGGCGAAGGCAACGGTGCTGCCCTGTGCGATTTGCGCCGCGCCACGCGTGGGCTCGAGTGTGAGCGCTGCGTGCGCTGCGAGTGAATCCACGGGACCGAGCGAGTCGCGCACGGTGAGTGCCGCGTCCGCCACCGCAGCAATGCGCCACCGAGAGCCTGGCTCGCGCACTGGTTCGGCCATGGCGATGAGCGGCGCAATCTCGCCGCGCCAGCTCACGCTACGTCCTGCGCGTGCAAGTGCTGCGAGCGAATCGCGATGTAGCGCGCTCGGCGATTCGCTGAACTGCGCAGCTACTGTACGCTGCGTTGCTTCTTCGCCCCGCAGCGATTGCCACAACGCCACCGCAAGCGCTGCGAGCAGCGCCACGATGGCCGTCCCGCGCAGAAGCGACTCAGCGGGTGAGCGCATACACCACGAGGTTCACGCCGAAGCGCGTGTTGTCGATCGAAAGAAAGCGCTTGTTGTCGGGATGATAGTTCCACTCCGACGCGTAGTCCTTGCTGCTATACAGCAGTACGATGCGTCCGTCGCGCTGCACGGCCTGCAGATGCTTATGCACGAGGTTGTCGCCCCAGCCATTGAGCTCGTGACTGGTGGTGGGCGGACCATCGGGGAACGTGAAGAAGCTGCGGTACAGCTCGTGATTGTTTGGCAAATCGCGCAGCGGCTCAAGCGTAGCGGCAATCTCTTCAAACGCCGTGCGATGGAACTCACCGTCGATGTCGTGATTGTGATCGTCCACGAAGAGCAGTCCGCCGCGGCGCGTGTACTCGCGCAGCGTGGACTTCTCTGCATCGCTGAAGCGCACGGGCAAG
>JAYUWY010000128.1:0-24295 GCA_043753285.1 Gemmatimonas sp.
CCGTGCTCTGCAGGTCCAGAAAAACCCGCTTGCACCGCATCAATCGCAGCAAACAGCGCGGGATACTGACCCTTGGACTTCTTCTGCGTCATCTCGCGCGCTTGGCGGAACACCACGGCGCGACCAATTGGGTTGTCATCGAGCAGGAGCTCCTTCGCTCCGTGCTTACGCGCATCGTGATCGCGCTCGATGGTGCCGGCGGCGAGTTCCTTGGCGCGCTGAATAGCAATCGTGCGCAGGATGTTGGGATGCACGAGCTCATCCACGAGTCCCGTTTGCATCGCCTTCTTGGCGCGCACGTTCTTGCTCGTGAGAATCATGTCGAGCGCAACCTGCAGTCCAACGCGCTTGGGCAAACGCTGCGTGCCGCCAGCGCCAGGAATCAAACCAAGCTTGAGCTCGGGCAGCGCAAGAATCGTCTTCGGTGTGTCGGCCGCGATGCGATACGCGCAGGCCAACGCGAACTCGAGTCCTCCGCCGAGGCATGCACCTTCGATGGCAGCAACCACCGGCACGCGACCCTTCTCGATGCGCGTCATCATCGTGTGGCCAAACGCGCTCGCGGTCTGCGCGTCTGCAGCCGTCTTGAACTCGAGAAACTGATCAATATCAGCGCCAGCGATAAACGTGCCGGGCTTTCCAGAAATCAGCACCGCACCCTTCACCGCCGCGTCCTTCTCAATGCGCTCAATCATCGCCGTAAACTCGGCGATCACTGCCGGCGAAAACTTGTTGATGCTCTCGTTCTTTAGGTCGAAGGTGATCACGGCAATGCCGTCCACCATCTCCAGTGTGAGTGCAGTGCTCATGCGCGCTCCACCACCATCGAGAAGCCAAGTCCACCCGCAGCGCACACAGTCATCAAGCCAAACTGTCCGCCGCGACGCGCAAGTTCGTTCACCAGCGTCGTCGTGATGCGTGCGCCGGTCGCGCCAAACGGGTGTCCGATGGAGACGGAGCCGCCGAGCACGTTGAGCTTGCTACGATCCACTTCACCGACGGGTGAGCTGAAGCCTGCGCGCTCCGCCCAGTACTGCGATTCAAATCCCTTCAGGTTGCACAGCACCTGTGCCGCGAATGCTTCGTGCATCTCGACGAGATCAATGTCCTTGAGCGTGAGTCCCGCGCGCTTAAGTGCCTTGGGTGCAGCGAGCACCGGCGCTTGCAACAACTGCTCACCCGGATCGAGCGCCGCGTAGGCGTACGAGCGGATGTACGCCTTGGGCGTGAAGCCGCGCGCCTTGGCGACGTCTTCGCGCATCAAGAGCACCGCGGCTGCGCCATCCGTCAGCGGCGACGCGTTGCCAGCGGTAATCGTGCCATAGCGCTTGTCGAACACCGGCTTGAGCGCAGCAAGCGCTTCGAGCGTGGTGTCGGCGCGCACGATGTTGTCTTCGGTAACGGCCTCGTACTTGGGCGCAGCAACGACAGGCGCAATCTCCGCCGTGAGTCGGCCGTCCTTGATACCCTTCGCCGCATTCATGTGCGACGCGTACGTGAGCTGATCCTGCGCCTCACGCGTGATGCCGTGAATCTTGGCCATCTTCTCAGCCGACTGCCCCATCGACTCACCCGTTGTGGGCTCCGCGATAGCCGGCGTAATCGGAATGAAGTCTTTGCCGCGAATCTTGGAAAACGACTGCACGCGCTGGCCGAGTGTCTTGGCCTTCGATGCAGCCACGAGTGCGTCGGAGAATCCGCGCGAGTGGAGAATCGGTACGTTCGACAGCGACTCGGCGCCGCCGGCGATGGCGATGTCTACATGTCCGTGCGCGATTTGATCGGCCGCGTCGGTGATGGCTTGGTTGGCAGACGCGCATGCGCGCGACACGCTGTAGGCGTCCACACCCTTGGGAAGCAGTGGCATCAACGCGATTTCGCGCGCGATGTTGGGTGCGGTGACGTTGGGGATGACCGTGCCGAAGACCAGCAGGTCGAGGGTAGCGGGGTCCAAATCGGTCCGATGCACCAGCTCGCTGACGACGATCTTGCCAAGCTCGATCGCGCTAAGCGCCCGTAGGGTGGTGCCGGCCTTGGCGAATGGGGTTCGGACGCCAGCGATAATCGCGATGCGCCGCCCCGGCTCATAGATAGGCATCCTTAAAGGTAGGCGGGACCGCCGATTGGCGCAGACTCTGCCGCCGCTATCCGCGGAGCGTGGAACTGGATATCGTCCTACCCGTGTCCGCCCCCCGCCCCTCCTCCCGCACCGAACGTCTCGCCTCCCTCAGTGGCGACCGGTTCGACCTCGTCATCATCGGTGGCGGCATTACCGGTGCGGGCACCGCACGCGATGCAGCTCGCCGCGGGCTGCGGGTGGCGTTGCTGGAGGCCGAGGATTTCGCGGCCGGCACGTCGAGCCGCTCGTCGCGACTGATTCATGGCGGTGTACGATACCTCGAGCACGGATACTTGCATCTGGTGTGGGAGTCCAGCCGCGAGCGGCGCCGACTGCTGCAGAATGCGCCGCACTTGGTGCGACCGGTGCAATTCACCTGGCCCGTGTATCGTGGCGCGCGCATCAAGCGCTGGCAGGTGGCTGCTGCGCTGACGATGTACGACGCGCTCGCGATGTTTCGGAATGTCGGACGCCACAAGCGCATGGGCAGCGATCAGATTCTCGGCGTCGAGCCCATGCTTGCGCGCGAACACCTGCTCGGCGGCGCGACGTACTGGGACGCGGGCACTGATGACTCGCGCCTGACGCTCGCCAACGTGATTGATGCTGCAACGCATGGCGCGGTGGTGATGAATCACGCACCGGTGCGACGTCTCACGTACTCGACACCCAACGGCAATGCCGATGGTGTGGATGTGTTTGATGCGATCGGCGGCCACACCGTGCATGTGCGCGCTCGACTTGTGGTGAGCTGCGCTGGTCCGTGGACGGACGAGATTGCGCGCATCGAAGATCCGAACGCCGGCCCAGCTGTGCGGGGCACAAAGGGTGTGCATATCGCGGTGCCGGCGTCTCGCGTGGGAAATCGCGGCGGCGTGACGATGACGTCGCCCGACGATGGGCGCGTGATGTTCACGCTGCCTGGCAGCGGAGGGCACACGATCATTGGCACAACGGACACGCCGACTTCTGAGCATCCCAGTGATGTGCGCGCGTCGCGGGCAGACGTGCGCTATCTGTTGAACGCGGCGAATCGGTTCTTCCCGACGGCGGCTCTGGATGAGTCAGATGTTGTTGCTGCATGGGCCGGCATTCGCCCGCTCGTGGCGGCGGGCAACACAGGCGATCCCTCCAGCGCCTCGCGCGAACATTCCGTGAATCTCACGAATCGTGGTGTGCTCACGGCCACGGGCGGCAAACTGACGTCCTATCGGGCACAGGCAGCGAGCATTGTAGATGCCGCAGTGCATCGCCTCGGTGCCGAGCCGCGCGACTGCGATACTGCGACAGCGGCTCTGCCGGGTGAGCGACCAGCGGCCCAGGCCGGCGACGTGCGCCTCGCGCCCACCTTGGCGTGGCGGGAATCCGACGTAGATCACGCGGTGACGCACGAATATGCGGAGTCACTGGCTGATGTCATGATTCGACGTACCTTTCTCGCGTTCGAGTTGCGCGACCAAGGTCGCGCCCTCGCCCCACGCATCGCACGGCGCATGGGTGCGCTACTCGGTTGGACCGACGCGGGTATAGCCCACGCGGTGCAGGATTACTCGAAGGCTCTCGATCGCATTTTCACCATTAGGCCCTAATATGCGCGCTTCATTACTTGTAGCTCTCGCCTGCCTGACCGTCACTGCCTGTGAGAAAGTGTCGGTTCCCACGTACACACTCGCAGCGGCAACCACGCCGGCCGACTCTGGTTCGTCGTTGCCCAACTTGTTCACTGCTGCGGACGGTCGCGTGGTGATGAGCTGGGTGGAGAAGGTGGATAGCACAACGAGCGCGCTTCGCATCGCTATTCGCGCGACCGACGGCACATGGAGCGCACCGCGTGATGTGGCTCGTCGCACAGACTTCTGGCTCAACTGGGCGGACTTTCCGTCTGTGGTCATGTTGACTGATGGTCGCTTGGTGGCGCATTGGCCGCAGCGCAACGGCGCTGGTCGCTATGCGTACGAAGTGCGGATGTCCGAATCCACTGACGAAGGCGCCACGTGGAGCGAGTCGCGCACACCGCATAAGGCGGGCGTGGAAGCCGAGCACGGATTCGTGACGATTCTGCCGACGGCGGATGGCGCAGCGGTGTTCTTCCTTGATGGTGGGAACAACATTCCCGCTACCGCCGGGCACGCCCGCGGTGATGAAGAGCACGCGATTCCAATGACAATCTCGATGAACACGTGGAGCCCGACGATGTCGGTGGCAACGAAATCTGTCGTGGACAATCGCGTGTGCGATTGCTGCCAGACGAGTGCGGCGATGACATCCAAGGGACCGGTCGTGATCTTCCGCGATCGCAGTGACAAAGAAATTCGCGACATCGCCATCTCGCGCTTTGTTGATGGCGCGTGGACCGCGAGCACGCCCGTGCACGCCGACAACTGGGAAGTGAATTTCTGCCCTGTGAATGGTCCGATGGTGCAAGCGTACGGCGACACGGTGGTCGTCGCGTGGTTCACTGGCGCGCGAGACACCGCCAAAGTGCAGGTGGCGTTCTCGTACGATGCTGGTGCGACGTTTGGCACTCCGGTGCGCGTTGACGAGGGCACGCCAGCGGGACGCGTGGGGCTTCAACTGTTTGATGGCGCCGCATACGTGAGCTGGCTCGAGCGCGGCGTTGGCGACTCGGCTGCGGTGAAGCTTCGCCGCGTGAATCGCGATGGCACGAGTGATTCGTCTATCGTCGTCAGTCAGTCGAGCGGTGCGCGCTCCAGCGGATTCCCGCGAATGACACGCCTTCGCGATGGCGTGTTCTTGGCGTGGACCGAGCCGGGTCGTCCCAGCGTCGTGAAGGCCGCGACGTACCGCCGGAGCGAGTGATGCGCATCGTCATGTTCGCCGCCGCGGCGCTCGTCGCATGCAGCGGAAGCGAAGGCGCGCGCATCGCACCAGTGACCATCGGTCAGCCCGCGCCGGAATACACGGCCCAACAACTCGACGGCACACCGGTAACGCTCGCCCAGCTCAAGGGTGAAGTCGTGTTGCTCAATGTGTGGGCCACGTGGTGCAAACCGTGCCGCGAAGAGATTCCCGCGCTCGATTCTCTGCATCGCGAGTTTGGCGCGCGTGGTTTGCGCGTCACCGGCGTGAGCATTGATGTTATTACCGATACCGTGGAGATCGCCGGTTTCGCACGCGAACTCGGCGCGAGCTACACGCTGTGGTTGGATCCGGACGATAAGGTCTCGTCGACGTTCCGCGCGATTGGGGTGCCGAGCACTTATCTGATTGATCGCGACGGAGTGTTGCGCTGGCGCCACATGGGGCCAGTGCGCGCAAGCGATCCCGCCTTGCGCGCACTGCTTGATTCGGTGCTTACTGCTCGTGGATTGTAACGAGCTTTAGCAACTTGAGCGTGCGCTTGCGCTCGGGCAGCTTCAACAGAATCACATCGCCCACCTTTTTGCCGAGCAGTGCGCGGCCAATGGGTGACGACATCGTGACCTGACTCTCGTCGAATTCCTCGGCGTCACCGAAGATGAGCTTGTACTCTTCCTTCTCCTTCGAGTCCTGATCTTCGACGACAACCTTCGAGCCCATCCCGACGGCGTCGTGGGCAATCTGCGACTCGTCGATGCTCGACAGCTTGGAAAGACGCTGCGTCAACTGCCCAAGGCGCGCCTGCACGAACGCTTGGCGTTCGAGCGCGGCCTTGTACTCTGAGTTTTCGCGAAGGTCGCCGAGTTCGACGGCCTTCCGAATCTCATTCGGGAGCGTGACGTTCAACTCGAAGCGGAGCTTTTCCGCTTCGTCTGTAAGCTTCTGCTTGAGCGCCTCAATCACGGCGCGGCCCTCGGTAGCTGGGGGATGAAAAAAGATTCGACGCCCGACCAATAAAGAGGCCGGGCGCCGGTCGATTCCAACGTACTTTTGTACTTCGATAATATAGCCTGCGGTCCCGTGAATATCAAACTTGACCTAGCACACGTGGATTCGCGAGATGATTGACGTCATTGCGCATGGCGATGTGACGCAGCTGCGCTTTCACACATGGAAGTGTCGTCTCGCGGGCTATGGCGTGAGCGCTTTTGTGGCTCGCGATGCGCTTGTTGATGCCGGGTTTCCTGATGTCGCCGCGGAGCTTGGCGCGTGGGTTGATGCCAATCCCGTACGCGGTGCGATCATCACGCACGCGCACGAAGATCACGCGGGCGGCGTGGGAGAACTCGCGGCGCGCGATGTGCCCATTCAGTGCGCGCCGCTCACGGATGCGTGGATGCGGCGCGACGAGACGGTGGGCATGTACCGCCAACTCACATGGGGAAATCGTCGCGCGCTGCGCGTGCCGACGGTGCCATTCACACACGAGACTTTGGTCTTGCGTCCGACACCAGGCCATTCGGCAGATCACCACGTCGTCTGGGACGCCGAGCGCAGCACCGTGTTTGGTGGCGATTTGTTTATCGGCGTGAAGGTGCGCATCTCACATCACGACGAAGATCTGCGCGCGCAGGTCCGTGCGTTGCGCGAGGTGGCGTCGTGGAATCCTGAGCGATTCTTTGATGCGCATCGCGGATTGTTGCCTGATCCCGTCCTCCAGTTGCGTGCCAAAGCCGACTGGATCGACGAGATGATTGGCGCGATTGAGGACATGGCCCGCCAAGGGCATTCCCCTACGGCAATCCGCACCGCGGTACTCGGCCGCGAAGACTCGACTGGCTTAGTGAGTTTTGGGCAGTATTCGCGCCTGAATTTCGTGCAGAATGTCCTGCGCGAGCAGCCCAAACTGCAGTAGCTGTTACAAGTCAGCGTTCAGAGGGGGAAAAGCGTATTATTTACTATGCGCACGCTACTCCTCCTCCTGGCTGCTTTCCCGGCGGCCGTCGGCGCGCAAACGCGACCCGACACCTCCACGCTCACTGCTCGTCTTGGCGTGGATACGATCTCGGTGGAGCGGATTATCCGCACCGCCACCAGCATCGAGGCAGAGGTCGTCACGCGCTCGCCGCGCACGACGCTGCAGCGCCATAGCGCGCAGTTTGACGCGACGGGCAATCTCACGTCGCTCACGGTAGTGGATTTGAATCCCGCGACGCTCGAAGAACAGCGCACGGTGCGCTACATGCGCCACGGTGATTCACTGCACATCATGACGCAGCAAGGCACGGAGCGCACAGAGCGTAAGGCTGCCGCGCCGGCGGCGTGGTTGCCGTTCATCGATCTCGTGCATTGGCCGTTTGACGTCGCCCTGCGCCGTTTGCGCGCGAGTGGCGCAACGCAGATCGGTGCACCGATGCTCAGCGGCGCGCGCACGTCAGATTTTCCGCTCGCATTCAGCGGGCGCGATTCAGCAACCGTCACGCACCCCACGCGCGGCACGATGCGCTTGACGGTGCTCGCCGACGGTTCAATTCGCACGCTCGATGCGGGCGCAACGACGCGTGCACTGATTGTCACCCGCAGCGGCAACTCGGATGTCGCAGCGTACGCGCGCGAGTTTGCCGCGCGCGATGCGGCGGGCCGCGGCATCGGTGAGCTCTCTGGCCGCGGTGGCGGAACAAGCAGCGTGTTCGGCGCGACGATTACGCTCGACTATGGCGTGCCCATGAAGCGAGGTCGCGATATTTGGGGCGCGCTCGTTCGGTACGGCGCACTGTGGCGCACGGGTGCAAACCGCGCCACGCACTTCAAGACTGATCGACCCCTGCAGTTTGGCGATGTACTAGTACCCGCTGGCGAGTACACGCTGTTCTCGATACCAGAAGCCGACGGCGGTGTGCTCATCATCAACAGGCAGACGGGCCAGAACGGGCAGACCTACGATGTTGCGCGTGATCGGGGTCGTGTGCAGATGCGTACGCGTCCGCTCGACCACGAAGTCGAGGGTTTTTCGATTGTCGTGCGCGAGTCCAACGGCCGCGCCGTGCTGGCGTTGCAGTGGGACCGCAAGGAATACTTCGTCGAGTTCACGGTGCTACGCCCATGAAACGCTTCTTGCTCGCGGTCCTTGTCGCGGTACTACCTGTTGCAGCAGACGCGCAGACGGTGCAGAGTGCGGTGCCTATCTCCATTGATTGGCGACTGCTCGGACAGCTCAACACCGACAACGGCTGGGCGCCGGATTCGCTGAAGCGCATGGACGGCAAGCGCGTGCGTCTGCCAGGGTTCATTGTGCCACTCGACGATTCGGAAGACGAAGGCGCAGAGTTCTTGCTCGTGCCGTACTACGGTGCCTGCGTGCACACGCCGCCACCGCCAGCGAACCAGATGGCCTTCGTTACGATGCAGGGCGGACGTTCGGTGAAGCTCGCGCTGTTTGACGCCGTGTGGATGGAAGGCACGCTGCGCATCGTAAACTACGATTCGCCATATGGGTCGGTGGGCTACACCATCGAAGGAATCTCGATGCGCCCGTACACCGGCCGGTGAGCGACGCCGCGGTTGCGCTGAACGAAGTTCGCTTCGCCTATCGCGGCGGCGCGACGGTCCTAGACATTCCGAGCCTACACGTTGCGCGCGGCGAACGCGTGTTCTTGCACGGACCCAGCGGCAGCGGCAAGACCACTTTGCTTGGCCTTCTCGCTGGTGTGCTCACACCGACGAGCGGTGGCGTGCACGTACTCGGCAACGACCTCGGTGCGATGAGCGGCGCGGCGCGCGATCGTTTTCGCGCGGCCCACGTGGGCTATGTGTTTCAGATGTTCAATCTGATTCCATACTTGTCGGTGCGAGAGAACATCACACTACCTGTACGATTGTCGGCGTTGCGTCGTGCGCGCTTGAATGGCGAGGACGCCGACGCTGCCGCGGCACGCCTTGCGGAAACGCTCGAACTCACGCCGTTGCTCACGCAGCCCGTTACCGCACTCTCCGTAGGCCAGCAGCAGCGCGTCGCAGTAGCTCGCGCCCTCATTGGCGCACCCGAACTCATCGTCTGCGACGAGCCCACATCTGCGCTCGACGCAGATCGCCGCGACCGATTTCTGGAGTTGCTGTTCGCCTCCGTTGCTAGTGCGGGCAGTACACTAGTCTTTGTGAGTCACGACCTCGCGCTCGCCGAGCGCTTTGGTCGCACGATCTTGCTGCCGTCGGTAAACCGCGCTGCGTTGACGGTGGCCGCCTGATGTTTCTGGTCTCACTGGCGCTGCGTTCGCTGCGCGCACGTCTCGTGATTTCGCTGCTCACTGTGGCGAGCATTGCGCTGTCCGTTGCGCTTCTCGTGGGCATTGAGCATTTGCGAGTGAGCGTTCGCGAATCGTTTGCGGGCACCATCAAGGGAACAGACCTAATTGTCGGCGCTCGCGGCGGCACGTCGCAGGTGTTGCTGAGTACGGTGTTTGGCATGGCCACGCCTTCAGGCAGCATCAGCTGGGCGACGTACGAGCGTTGGCGCGCGCATCCGGCGATTGGGTGGACGATTCCCTACTCGCTTGGCGATTCGCACCGCGGCTTCCGCGTCATCGGTACTACTGCAGAGTTCTTCACGCGCTACAAGTTTCGCGATCAGTCGGTGACGTTTGCCGAAGGCCGTGCGCCAGAGACTGCGGCCGAGATCGCGATTGGACACGAAGTTGCGACGCGGTTGGGTTATTCACTGGGCGCCGACGTGGTCCTCGCGCACGGCGTGGCTGCGGTGAGTTTCGCCGAGCACGATGTGCATCCGTTTAAGGTGGTGGGCATTATCAATCGCACGGTGACGCCGATTGATCGCGCTGTGTACGCGACGCTCGAAGGCCTTGAGGCGATGCACGAGGACGAGAATGCGCGCGGCGGCCCGCTGACTTCTGCGCCGCACGACGAGCGTGCCGCGCACGAGGAACCCGCCATCACGGCGTTCCTCGTGGGCACCAAGAATCGTCGCGAGACGCTGCAGCTTCAGCGTGAAATGAATGAGGATCTCACAGAGCCGCTTACGGCGATTATTCCGGGCGTGGCGCTGGCGCAGCTGTGGCAGGTGGTGGGCAACGCTGAGGCCGCGCTGCGCTTAGTCAGTGTGTGCACGCTGGTGGTGGGACTCCTCGGCATGTGCGTGGCGCTCTACGCGTCGTTGGAGAGCCGACGTCGGGAAATGGCGGTGTTGCGCGCAGTAGGAGCAGGGCCGCGCACCATCTCGATGTTGCTTATCAGTGAGTCGGCGCTCCTGGCGCTCGCCGGTGCAGTGGGCGGCGTCATCTTGGTGTACGTTGGATTAATCGTTGCCGCAGGACCGGTGGAAGCGCGCTATGGATTGGCGCTGACCATCTCCTCGCTGAGCGCGACGGAGTGGGGATTCCTCGGTTTAGTTGTACTTGCCGGCACTTTGGTTGGCGTGGTGCCGGCGTGGCGTGCGTATCGCAGTGCATTGGTTGATGGATTGAGCGTCAAGGTATGAGTCGGTTGGATTTCATCATTCGCAAGGAGATGTCTGTGTTTGCACGTGCATTTGTCGCGGTCGCATTGATTGCGCCGCTGCTCTCTGCTCAGGCGCCCGCGGGCGCCGCACGACCGCCGCAGGGAGATCGCAACCCGATGGCTGATCCCATCAATATCGAAAGCGTTCCGGCGTACATTCGCCGCACGCCGGCAACGGATGCGACGATTCAGCGCATCTGGGACGAGGGTATGAATCGGTCGCAGGCGATGACGTTGGCGCAGCAGTTGATGGATCCGCTCGGACAGCGCATGACCGGCTCACCGCAGAGCGATGCCGCGCAGGACTGGGTGCTCAAGACGTATCAGAGCTGGGGAGTGACCGCGCGCAAGGAACGCTACGGCACGTGGCTCGGTTGGGAGCGTGGCGTGACGCATGTGGACTTAATCTCACCGCGCGTGCGCTCGCTCGAAGCCACGGCACTGTCATACAGCCCGGGCATGCAGCGTCCGGCAACCGGCGACGTAATTGCGTATCCCGCCAACGTGACGACGCCCGAAGAGTTTGATGCGTGGCTTCCGAACGTGCGCGGCAAGTTCTTCTTGATGAGCGCGCCGCGTCTCTCGTGCCGCTCGCCGGGTCAGTGGAACGAGTTTGGCACGCCAGAAGAGCGCGAGCGCATCACGGCCGAGCAGGCTGCGATCCAGACTGCGTGGAATCAGACGAACGTCGCGATGAGCGGCGGCCGTAGTATCTGGCAGAAGCTCAAGGATGCCGGCGCGCTGGGCGTGTTCACGCACCAGTTCTCCAACTATCCAGGCGTCCAGAAGATTTTTGGATCGCCGCAGCAGACTGTGCCGTCGTTTGCCGTGGGCTGCGAAGACTACGGTCTCCTGTTCCGTATGTCGCGCGCTGGTCAGTCGCCGCGCGTGCGTGCGTTCACCGACAGCAAGCTGCACGGCGAGCGTCCGGTGTTTAACGTCGTCGCGGAAATTCGCGGCAGCGAGAAGCCCGATGAGTACGTGTTGCTCTCCGCGCACTTTGACTCGTGGTCGTCGGCCAGCGGCGCCACAGACAACGGCACGGGCACCATCACGATGATGGAAGCGCTGCGCATTCTTCGCACCGTGTATCCGGCGCCGAAGCGCACGATTCTCGTCGGTCACTGGAACGGTGAAGAGCAGGGCTTAAACGGCTCGCGCGCATTCAGCGAAGATCATCCTGAAGTGATTGCTGGTTTGCAGGCGTTGTGGAATCAGGACAACGGCACGGGTCGCATCGTGAACTTGAGCGCCGGTCCGTTCCCAGGCGCATCGACGCGCATCCAGCAGTACCTCGGCCAGATTCCCAACGAGATTACGCGGTGGATTCGCTTCAACCCGACGTCTGGTCAGGCCACGGGCGGTACCGATCACGCGAGCTTCGTCTGCCACAAGACGCCGGCGTTCAATCTTGGTGCACTGGGTTGGGACTACTCGTTCACCACGTGGCACACCGACCGCGACACGTACGACAAGGTCGTGGAGTACGATTTGAAGAACAACGCGACCTTGGTTGCGATGTTGGCGTACCTCGCGAGCGAGGATCCGAACCGGATGCCGCGCGACGTGATGGATCCGCTGCCTGCCGGTCCGAATGGACAGCCGGGTACGTGGCGCGCCTGCGGTCAGGCGACACGCGCAACGCCGGCCGCGACGCGCTAAGCAAACTCTGTAGGTAGTATTGAGTGGGGGCCGGAATTCCGGCCCCCACTCAATACTACCTACAGAGTTTGCTTAGCGCGTCGCGGCCGGCGTTGCGCGTGTCGCCTGACCGCAGGCGCGCCACGTACCCGGCTGTCCATTCGGACCGGCAGGCAGCGGATCCATCACGTCGCGCGGCATCCGGTTCGGATCCTCGCTCGCGAGGTACGCCAACATCGCAACCAAGGTCGCGTTGTTCTTCAAATCGTACTCCACGACCTTGTCGTACGTGTCGCGGTCGGTGTGCCACGTGGTGAACGAGTAGTCCCAACCCAGTGCACCAAGATTGAACGCCGGCGTCTTGTGGCAGACGAAGCTCGCGTGATCGGTACCGCCCGTGGCCTGACCAGACGTCGGGTTGAAGCGAATCCACCGCGTAATCTCGTTGGGAATCTGGCCGAGGTACTGCTGGATGCGCGTCGATGCGCCTGGGAACGGACCGGCGCTCAAGTTCACGATGCGACCCGTGCCGTTGTCCTGATTCCACAACGCCTGCAAACCAGCAATCACTTCAGGATGATCTTCGCTGAATGCGCGCGAGCCGTTTAAGCCCTGCTCTTCACCGTTCCAGTGACCGACGAGAATCGTGCGCTTCGGCGCCGGATACACGGTGCGAAGAATGCGCAGCGCTTCCATCATCGTGATGGTGCCCGTGCCGTTGTCTGTGGCGCCGCTGGCCGACGACCACGAGTCAAAGTGCGCGGAGAGCAACACGTACTCATCGGGCTTCTCGCTGCCGCGAATTTCCGCGACGACGTTAAACACCGGACGCTCGCCGTGCAGCTTGCTGTCGGTGAACGCACGCACGCGCGGCGACTGACCAGCGCGCGACATACGGAACAGGAGACCGTAGTCTTCGCAGCCCACGGCAAACGACGGCACAGTCTGCTGCGGCGATCCAAAAATCTTCTGGACGCCTGGATAGTTGGAGAACTGGTGCGTGAACACGCCCAGCGCGCCGGCATCCTTGAGCTTCTGCCAGATACTACGGCCGCCGCTCATCGCGACGTTCGTCTGATTCCACGCAGTCTGGATCGCAGCCTGCTCGGCCGTGATGCGCTCGCGCTCTTCTGGCGTGCCAAACTCGTTCCACTGACCCGGCGAGCGGCACGAGAGACGCGGCGCGCTCATCAAGAAGAACTTGCCGCGCACGTTCGGAAGCCACGCATCAAACTCTTCGGGCGTCGTCACGTTGGCGGGATACGCAATTACGTCGCCGGTTGCCGGACGCTGCATGCCCGGGCTGTATGACAGTGCCGTGGCTTCGAGCGAGCGCACGCGCGGTGAGATTAAGTCCACATGCGTCACGCCACGCTCCCAACCGAGCCACGTGCCGTAGCGTTCCTTGCGCGCGGTCACTCCCCAGCTCTGATACGTCTTGAGCACCCAGTCCTGCGCGGCATCGCTCTGCGGTGAGCCGGTCATGCGCTGTCCGAGCGGATCCATCAACTGCTGCGCCAACGTCATCGCCTGCGACCGATTCATACCCTCGTCCCAGATGCGCTGAATCGTCGCATCCGTTGCCGGCGTGCGGCGAATGTACGCCGGAACGCTTTCGATATTGATGGGATCAGCCATCGGGTTGCGATCTCCCTGCGGCGGTCGTGCGGCGCCCGCGGGCGCCTGAGCAGAGAGCAGCGGCGCAATCAATGCGACCGCGACAAATGCACGTGCAAACACAGACATCTCCTTGCGAATGATGAAATCCAACCGACTCATACCTTGACGCTCAATCCATCAACCAATGCACTGCGATACGCACGCCACGCCGGCACCACGCCAACCAAAGTGCCGGCAAGTACAACTAAACCGAGGAATCCCCACTCCGTCGCGCTCAGCGAGGAGATGGTCAGCGCCAATCCATAGCGCGCTTCCACCGGTCCTGCGGCAACGATTAATCCAACGTACACCAAGATGACGCCGCCCACTGCACCGGCGAGCGCCAGGAGCGCCGACTCACTGATAAGCAACATCGAGATGGTGCGCGGCCCTGCTCCTACTGCGCGCAACACCGCCATTTCCCGACGTCGGCTCTCCAACGACGCGTAGAGCGCCACGCACATGCCGAGGAGTCCCACCACCAGCGTGCACACACTGACTAAGCGCAGCGCGGCCTCAGCGTTGCCCACCACCTGCCACAGCTGCGCCAGCGCCACGCCCGGAATAATCGCCGTAAGCGGCTCTGTGAGATCCTCATTCATTTCACGCTGAAGCTGCAGCGTCTCGCGACGATTCTTGGTGCCCACGAGGAACGCCGTGATGGCGGGTTCCTCGTGCGCGGCACGCTCGTCGTGCGGCGCAGAAGTCAGCGGGCCGCCGCGCGCATTCTCGTCCTCGTGCATCGCCTCAAGGCCTTCGAGCGTCGCGTACACAGCGCGATCAATCGGCGTCACCGTGCGATTGATAATGCCCACCACCTTAAACGGATGCACATCGTGCTCGGCGAAACTCACCGCAGCCACGCCGTGCGCGAGGACCACGTCGGCGCCCAGTGAATAACCCAACCGCGTCGCAACTTCGTGTCCAATCGCGATCTCGGCCGCAGTCTCTGGCGCACGGCCTTCGGCAAACGTCACCGACTGATCGCGAAACTTGTAGCGCGTGAAGAACTCTGCAGTAGTACCGATGACGCGGAAGCCGCGGTGCGAATCGCCAAGCGAGTAGGGAATCGTCCACCCAATCGCCGGATGCGCGCGCCAACGCTCGTACGTCGCCCAGCTGATGCTGCCTGAAGGCGTGGCCATGCCAAACACCGTACTCAGCAACACCTGCGACGTGCCGCCGCGAGCGCCGACAATTAGGTCTGTTCCCTTGATGGTGCCCGCAAACGATTCGCGAACGCTCACTCGCAAATGCTCAATGCCCACGAGAAGCGCAACGGACAGCGCAATGCTCGCCACAGTGAGCAGCGAAATCACGAGACGTGCGCGCAGCGAACGCAGCGCCAGTGAGACCAGAAACATCAGGCGGCCACCGTCAACGCAGCGCGGTTTACCGACGGCAGCAAGATCGTGCGACCAAAGCGCTCGGCGAGCGCGAGGTCGTGACTCACAAAGACTAGTGTACTGCCCGCACTAGCAACGGAGGCGAACAGCAACTCCAGAAATCGGTCGCGGCGATCTGCGTCGAGCGCAGATGTGGGCTCGTCGCAGACGATGAGTTCGGGTGCGCCAATGAGGGCGCGAGCTACTGCGACGCGCTGCTGCTGGCCTACGGAGAGTGCGGTAACGGGCTGCGTGAGCAACGGCGTGAGTTCGAGCGTTTCCGCAAGGCGTGCCGCGGCAGCGTCGGCGTCCTCGCCATTCAAGCGCGCACGACGCAACGCCGACAATCGTACAGGTAGTGTGATGTTCTCTCGCACCGACAAGTATGGAATCAGATTGAACATCTGAAACACATAGCCCACGTGGGCCGCGCGAAAACGATCGCGCGCCGCGCCGCTCATCGCACCGAGGTCGTTGCCGAGTACGTGCACGCCACCGCTCGTCGGTGTGAGCACACCAGCGAGAAGGCCAAGCAAAGTGGTCTTGCCGCTGCCGCTGGGTCCGTGCAAGAACACGCGTTCGCCGCGCGCAACGTGTAGGCTCGGAATGTCTAGGACCGTCGCGCCGCCGCGATAGGCGAAGCGAACTTCGTTCAGCGCAACCGCGGCGTCGCTCACCGGCCGGTGTACGGGCGCATCGAGATTCCTTCGATGGTGTAGCCCACCGACCCATATGGCGAATCGTAGTTTACGATGCGCAGCGTGCCTTCCATCCACACGGCGTCAAACAGCGCGAGCTTCACCGAACGTCCGCCCTGCATCGTAACGAAGGCCATCTGGTTCGCTGGCGGTGGCGGCGTGTGCACGCAGGCACCGTAGTACGGCACGAGCAAGAACTCTGCGCCTTCGTCTTCCGAATCGTCGAGTGGCACAATGAACCCTGGCAGACGCACGCGCTTGCCGTCCATGCGCTTCAGCGAATCCGGCGCCCAGCCGTTGTCGGTGTTGAGCTGTCCGAGCAGTCGCCAATCAATGGAGATAGGCACCGCACTCTGCACCGTCTGCGCGTCTGCTGCAACAGGTAGTACCGCGACAAGGACCGCGAGCAAGAAGCGTTTCATGGGCGTAGCACCGTGAACTCGACGAAGTATTCCTTGCGGTCCCACTGCAACGCCAGCACGGCGCGGCCGTTGGACTCGCGCACGACAATCGAAAAACCCTCGACTTCGTGGTCGAGCGGACGCGTACGCATCTGCACACGACCCCGATCACGCGCAACATCGTAGGTCTGCCCGTTCTGGCCCGTCTGCCTGTTGATGATGAGCACACCGCCGTCGGCTTCTGGTATCGAGAACAGCGTGTACTCGCCAGCGGGTACTAGTACATCGCCAAACTGCAGGGGTCGATCAGTCTTGAAGTGCGTGGCGCGGTTTGCACCCGTGCGCCACAGTGCGCCGTACCGAACGAGCGCGCCCCAAATATCGCGACCTCGCTTCATGGGCACGCCATAGTCGAGCGTAATCGTCGCGCCGAACACGCTGCTTGTTCCGCCACCGCGGCCAGAGAGCTCACCGATGCCGCGGCCCGCCGCATCGCGCGCGGCAAACTCGCGCGCGTACGCTGCGACATCCGAGTTGCCGCTGCGGGTGACAATCAGTGCACGCGTCGTTGCGCCCGCATCGAGCGTGCGAATTGAACCGTCGGCGAGCACCGTCAAGCGCATCGTGCCGCGCGTGGGGTGCGTGACGGTTGCTGAATCGCGCCCGCTGAATGCGAGCGGAAAATCTGACGTGCGCGCGCCGCTGAGCATCGGTGCACCGATCTGCGTTGCGCCACTCGCGCGCAAACGGCGCAGGGCGACGTCAAACGGCCAATGCACGAGATCGATGAACGGCAACCACGCCGCCGGCGCGGCAGCCTTACGCTCTGTGCGCTCCGTGCCTTGCTGCGTCATGATGTGCAGTGAATCACCGTGGCGCATGTAGCGCACCGTGCGCTGTTCTTCGAGCGTCGCGGGATTCAAATCCACTACCGTGAGCGACGTGAGATTGCCCGTCGCGTCAAACTGCGCGCTATGGCGCTGCAGCGTCGTGCGCGGCGAGCGCGTGACGACCTCTGCCTCGATGCTGGTGGCGGTGCGGATAATCCGCTCCACCGAGATCGTATCCACGCCAAGACGAGCAGTGAGCGTGGAGGTGTCGGGTCGCGTTTGCGCGCCGACGGCCGCCGGGAAAGCAGCCAGGAGGAGGAGTAGCGTGCGCATAGTAAATAATACGCTTTTCCCCCTCTGAACGCTGACTTGTAACAGCTACTGCAGTTTGGGCTGCTCGCGCAGGACATTCTGCACGAAATTCAGGCGCGAATACTGCCCAAAACTCACTAAGCCAGTCGAGTCTTCGCGGCCGAGTACCGCGGTGCGGATTGCCGTAGGGGAATGCCCTTGGCGGGCCATGTCCTCAATCGCGCCAATCATCTCGTCGATCCAGTCGGCTTTGGCACGCAACTGGAGGACGGGATCAGGCAACAATCCGCGATGCGCATCAAAGAATCGCTCAGGATTCCACGACGCCACCTCGCGCAACGCACGGACCTGCGCGCGCAGATCTTCGTCGTGATGTGAGATGCGCACCTTCACGCCGATAAACAAATCGCCACCAAACACGGTGCTGCGCTCGGCGTCCCAGACGACGTGGTGATCTGCCGAATGGCCTGGTGTCGGACGCAAGACCAAAGTCTCGTGTGTGAATGGCACCGTCGGCACGCGCAGCGCGCGACGATTTCCCCATGTGAGTTGGCGGTACATGCCCACCGTCTCGTCGCGCCGCATCCACGCATCCGTGAGCGGCGCGCACTGAATGGGCACATCGCGCGCCGCGAGTTCTCCCACGCCGCCCGCGTGATCTTCGTGCGCGTGCGTGATGATCGCACCGCGTACGGGATTGGCATCAACCCACGCGCCAAGCTCCGCGGCGACATCAGGAAACCCGGCATCAACAAGCGCATCGCGAGCCACAAAAGCGCTCACGCCATAGCCCGCGAGACGACACTTCCATGTGTGAAAGCGCAGCTGCGTCACATCGCCATGCGCAATGACGTCAATCATCTCGCGAATCCACGTGTGCTAGGTCAAGTTTGATATTCACGGGACCGCAGGCTATATTATCGAAGTACAAAAGTACGTTGGAATCGACCGGCGCCCGGCCTCTTTATTGGTCGGGCGTCGAATCTTTTTTCATCCCCCAGCTACCGAGGGCCGCGCCGTGATTGAGGCGCTCAAGCAGAAGCTTACAGACGAAGCGGAAAAGCTCCGCTTCGAGTTGAACGTCACGCTCCCGAATGAGATTCGGAAGGCCGTCGAACTCGGCGACCTTCGCGAAAACTCAGAGTACAAGGCCGCGCTCGAACGCCAAGCGTTCGTGCAGGCGCGCCTTGGGCAGTTGACGCAGCGTCTTTCCAAGCTGTCGAGCATCGACGAGTCGCAGATTGCCCACGACGCCGTCGGGATGGGCTCGAAGGTTGTCGTCGAAGATCAGGACTCGAAGGAGAAGGAAGAGTACAAGCTCATCTTCGGTGACGCCGAGGAATTCGACGAGAGTCAGGTCACGATGTCGTCACCCATTGGCCGCGCACTGCTCGGCAAAAAGGTGGGCGATGTGATTCTGTTGAAGCTGCCCGAGCGCAAGCGCACGCTCAAGTTGCTAAAGCTCGTTACAATCCACGAGCAGTAAGCACCGAATCAAGCAGTGCGCGCAAGGCGGGATCGCTTGCGCGCACTGGCCCCATGTGGCGCCAGCGCAACACTCCGTCGCGATCAATCAGATAAGTGCTCGGCACCCCAATCGCGCGGAACGTCGACGAGACCTTATCGTCCGGATCCAACCACAGCGTGTAGCTCGCGCCGAGTTCGCGTGCGAAACCGGCGATCTCCACGGTATCGGTAATAACATCAATGCTCACGCCGGTGACGCGCAAACCACGCGCGCCAAACTCGCGATGCAGAGAATCGAGCGCGGGAATCTCTTCGCGGCACGGTTTGCACCACGTGGCCCACACATTGAGCAACACGACTTCACCCTTGAGCTGGGCGAGCGTTACCGGTGTGCCGTCGAGTTGTTGGGCCGTGTATTCCGGCGCGGGCTGACCGATGGTCACTGGTGCGATGCGCGCGCCTTCGCTTCCGCTGCATGCGACGAGCGCCGCGGCGGCGAACATGACGATGCGCATCACTCGCTCCGGCGGTACGTCGCGGCCTTCACGACGCTGGGACGACCCGGCTCGGTCCACGCCAAGAACACGCCATCGCGAAGGCGTGTCATTCGCGGGAATCCGCTGGAGCGCGCACCGCTCGACTGACTGACGACGATAGACGAATCACTCGTGCCATCGCGATTCACGCGGCGAAGCTTCACCGCAGCCGAGTCGCCAACGCCGCGCTCGAGCCAGCTCACGTATGCGGCGCCATCAAACAGTTGAAGCCCCACGCGTCCCGCTGGCGTGCCCTCGTCAACGCGCACCGGAGTGCCAAACGTCGCACCAGCATCGTACGAGAACGCCACCTGCACTTTGGCGGTGTCTCGCGCGCCAGTGAACCACGCGACGACCACCGTGTCGCCGTACGCTTGCACCATCGGACCATTCACAGGGCAGAAATTCACTTCCCAGTTGTCGGCGTGCACGGGCGTGCTCGCGGTCCACGCGCCATCAACAAAGCGCGAGATGGCGATGTCGCGAATTTCTTTGTCACTGCGATCGCGGAAGATCACGACCGGTCCCTTGGATGTCATCGCCGCACTCGTCTGGCAGCAATCGCACACGCGATTGTCCACGACAGATTTCGTTGCCACCGACATCGTCGGGCTCCACGTGTTCATCGAGATTGTCATTGGAATCGCGTGCTCTTCATCACCGCGGGCGTGCCCGGCGGTAGCGGGAATGTTGTTCCCACCATCAAGGAAGAACACCGCTGCGCCATCCGCCGTCGGCAGAATCGTCACGAATCCGTGCTCGGCTTCCACGCCCGCCTTATGCGGTGTGCGCGACTCGCTCCACGTGGCGCCTTCGTCAGTGGATTCGGACATCCGCACTTCGTACGCATAGCGACCAGCGCCGTTGCGCTGCGGCCAATGCGCCACCAAGCGACCATCAGTCAACATGACCACAGACGGAAAGTCCGCCCAGTTGAGCCAGAAGTCTGTGCGACGAGCCACATCACGCGGTGCGCTCCATGTGCCGTCGGTCGCGCGAATAGCGATGCGAAGCGCGCTCGTTGTGCTATCCACCTTCTCCACCCAGCTCATCACCACGCGACCGTCCGCAGCAGTGAACAAGTTGGGCAACGACGAACCAGAGTCGGCCGGCGTGGTTGCCGCTGCGAGTGTGTACGTGGGAACCGACACTTTCTCACAGGCAGTGACGGTCAGGCAGGCGAGAGCTACAAGTAATGAAGCGCGCATATTAGGGCCTAATGGTGAAAATGCGATCGAGAGCCTTCGAGTAATCCTGCACCGCGTGGGCTATACCCGCGTCGGTCCAACCGAGTAGCGCACCCATGCGCCGTGCGATGCGTGGGGCGAGGGCGCGACCTTGGTCGCGCAACTCGAACGCGAGAAAGGTACGTCGAATCATGACATCAGCCAGTGACTCCGCATATTCGTGCGTCACCGCGTGATCTACGTCGGATTCCCGCCACGCCAAGGTGGGCGCGAGGCGCACGTCGCCGGCCTGGGCCGCTGGTCGCTCACCCGGCAGAGCCGCTGTCGCAGTATCGCAGTCGCGCGGCTCGGCACCGAGGCGATGCACTGCGGCATCTACAATGCTCGCTGCCTGTGCCCGATAGGACGTCAGTTTGCCGCCCGTGGCCGTGAGCACACCACGATTCGTGAGATTCACGGAATGTTCGCGCGAGGCGCTGGAGGGATCGCCTGTGTTGCCCGCCGCCACGAGCGGGCGAATGCCGGCCCATGCAGCAACAACATCTGACTCATCCAGAGCCGCCGTCGGGAAGAACCGATTCGCCGCGTTCAACAGATAGCGCACGTCTGCCCGCGACGCGCGCACATCACTGGGATGCTCAGAAGTCGGCGTGTCCGTTGTGCCAATGATCGTGTGCCCTCCGCTGCCAGGCAGCGTGAACATCACGCGCCCATCGTCGGGCGACGTCATCGTCACGCCGCCGCGATTTCCCACGCGAGACGCCGGCACCGCGATATGCACACCCTTTGTGCCCCGCACAGCTGGGCCGGCGTTCGGATCTTCGATGCGCGCAATCTCGTCCGTCCACGGACCAGCGCAGCTCACCACAAGTCGAGCGCGCACATGCACGGTGTGGCCGCCGATCGCATCAAACACATCCACACCATCGGCATTGCCGTTGGGTGTCGAGTACGTGAGACGTCGCACCGGTGCGTGATTCATCACCACCGCGCCATGCGTTGCAGCATCAATCACGTTGGCGAGCGTCAGGCGCGAGTCATCAGTGCCCGCGTCCCAGTACGTCGCGCCGCCGAGCAGGTGTTCGCGCGCAAGCATGGGCTCGACGCCGAGAATCTGATCGCTGCCCATGCGCTTGTGGCGTCCGACATTCCGAAACATCGCGAGCGCGTCGTACATCGTCAGCGCAGCAGCCACCTGCCAGCGCTTGATGCGCGCGCCACGATACACGGGCCAGGTGAATTGCACCGGTCGCACCAAGTGCGGCGCATTCTGCAGCAGTCGGCGCCGCTCGCGGCTGGACTCCCACACCAGATGCAAGTATCCGTGCTCGAGGTATCGTACACCGCCATGAATCAGTCGCGACGAGCGGCTCGACGTGCCGGCCGCGAAATCCTCGGCCTCCAGCAACGCCACCCGCAGCCCGCGGCGAGCTGCATCGCGTGCGGTGCCCGCACCGGTAATGCCGCCACCGATGATGACGAGGTCGAACCGGTCGCCACTGAGGGAGGCGAGACGTTCGGTGCGGGAGGAGGGGCGGGGGGCGGACACGGGTAGGACGATATCCAGTTCCACGCTCCGCGGATAGCGGCGGCAGAGTCTGCGCCAATCGGCGGTCCCGCCTACCTTTAAGGATGCCTATCTATGAGCCGGGGCGGCGCATCGCGATTATCGCTGGCGTCCGAACCCCATTCGCCAAGGCCGGCACCACCCTACGGGCGCTTAGCGCGATCGAGCTTGGCAAGATCGTCGTCAGCGAGCTGGTGCATCGGACCGATTTGGACCCCGCTACCCTCGACCTGCTGGTCTTCGGCACGGTCATCCCCAACGTCACCGCACCCAACATCGCGCGCGAAATCGCGTTGATGCCACTGCTTCCCAAGGGTGTGGACGCCTACAGCGTGTCGCGCGCATGCGCGTCTGCCAACCAAGCCATCACCGACGCGGCCGATCAAATCGCGCACGGACATGTAGACATCGCCATCGCCGGCGGCGCCGAGTCGCTGTCGAACGTACCGATTCTCCACTCGCGCGGATTCTCCGACGCACTCGTGGCTGCATCGAAGGCCAAGACACTCGGCCAGCGCGTGCAGTCGTTTTCCAAGATTCGCGGCAAAGACTTCATTCCGATTACGCCGGCTATCGCGGAGCCCACAACGGGTGAGTCGATGGGGCAGTCGGCTGAGAAGATGGCCAAGATTCACGGCATCACGCGTGAGGCGCAGGATCAGCTCACGTACGCGTCGCACATGAATGCGGCGAAGGGTATCAAGGACGGCCGACTCACGGCGGAGATTGCGCCTGTCGTTGCTGCGCCCAAGTACGAGGCCGTTACCGAAGACAACATCGTGCGCGCCGACACCACGCTCGAAGCGCTTGCTGCGCTCAAGCCGGTGTTCGACAAGCGCTATGGCACGATTACCGCTGGCAACGCGTCGCCGCTGACGGATGGCGCAGCCGCGGTGCTCTTGATGCGCGAAGACGTCGCCAAGGCGCGCGGCTTCACGCCCAAGGCGTACATCCGCTCGTACGCCTACGCGGCGCTCGATCCGGGTGAGCAGTTGTTGCAAGCGCCGGTGCTCGCTGCACCCAAGGCACTTAAGCGCGCGGGACTCACGCTCAAGGACATTGATCTCGTCGAGATGCACGAAGCATTCGCGGCACAGGTGCTGTGCAACCTGAAGGGATTTGAATCGCAGTACTGGGCGGAGCGCGCAGGCTTCAGCTCACCCGTCGGTGAAGTGGATCGTAGCAAGCTCAACGTGCTCGGCGGCTCCGTCTCCATCGGACACCCGTTTGGCGCGACCGGCGCACGCATCACGACGACGCTGGTGAACGAACTTGCGCGTCGCGGCGGACAGTTTGGCTTGATGACTGTGTGCGCTGCGGGTGGACTTGGCTTCTCGATGGTGGTGGAGCGCGCATGAGCACTGCACTCACACTGGAGATGGTGGACGGCATTGCCGTGATCACCTTCGACCTAAAGAACGAGAGCATCAACAAGTTTTCGCCGGCAGTGATCGCCGAGTTTACGGCGATGATTGAGCGCATTGAGAAGGACGCGGCGGTGAAGGGTGCGGTGCTGATTTCTGGAAAGCCCGGCACGTTTATCGCTGGCGCTGATATTGATCAGTTTCTCGAGTTCAAGACGGCTGCAGACGCGCAGACCGCGAGCGCGTTTGGCCACACGATGATGACGCGCATCGAGAAGGGTCGCGTGCCGGTGGTTGCTGCCATCGAAGGTGCATGCCTCGGCGGAGGACTCGAGTTCGCGTTGGCCTGCGCGTATCGCATCGCGGCCGACACACCGAAGACGATTCTTGCGCTGCCCGAGCTCAAGCTTGGTTTGATTCCTGGCGCTGGCGGCACGCAGCGTTTGCCCAAGCGCGTTGGACTGCAGGTTGCGCTCGACATGATTCTCACGAGCAAGAACGTGCGCGCCAAGAAGGCGATGCAAACGGGACTCGTGGATGAGCTCGTGCATCCCAACATCCTGCGCACGATTGCTATTCAGCGCGCCAAGGAACTCGCCGCCGGCACCATCGAGCGCGATCACGATGCGCGTAAGCACGGAGCGAAGGAGCTCCTGCTCGATGACAACCCAATTGGTCGCGCCGTGGTGTTCCGCCAAGCGCGCGAGATGACGCAGAAGAAGTCCAAGGGTCAGTATCCCGCGCTGTTTGCTGCGATTGATGCGGTGCAAGCGGGTTTTTCTGGACCTGCAGAGCACG
>JAYUWY010000129.1:0-3959 GCA_043753285.1 Gemmatimonas sp.
GATTCCCGGGCGATGTTCATTCAGCGCCTGGTCCAGCGCGGCGGCGGATTCCGCGCCGCGACGCTGCTCACCTGGCCGCCGGCGAAGTTGGCCGCGGAAGTCGTGCGCATGAACGCGCAGAACCCGCAGGACGAGTTGGATCTTCTGCAGGCGCTGTACGTGGACGTCGAGCCAGGCATTCAGATTGCGTTTCTCAAGGCGACGGGCGTGAAGAGTGAGGGCGCGTCCATCGATGAGTCGCTTGAAGCGCCGTTTGCGGACGCCGCGGCGGTGAAGCGTGGCGCCGAAGCCGTGCTCAAGGAGTTTGGTGAGGACGGCCGACACTATCTGCGCACGATTGCGAAGTACAACGGTGGCGCGTGGCCGGGCATCGAGTCTCACATCGAGGTCGCCTCGTGACCTCCCCCGCGGCCGAGCGGAGGCGCCAGAAGGAGCTCACCGACCTCGGACTCGGTAAGGTCGTCGCGAACTCCGTGCGCGGCCGCTTCATCGGGCGCGACGGGACGCCGTCGTCACACAAGTTCGGACTCGGCTCACAGCGCGCCGAACGCTTCTACCTCACCGCGCTCAATGCGCGCTGGCCGCAGTTCCTGATCTGGTTCGTGAGCACGTTGTTGCTCTTAAACGGCATCTTCGCGGTCGCGTATCGCTCGCTGGGTCCAGGCACGATTGCCGGCGGCGACCTGATGAAGGTCACGGATCCATTTCTGCTCGCGCTACGCTTTAGCGTTGGCATCTTCACGACGACAGGCACGTCGCCGTTGTACGCCGTGGGTGACACCGCCGAGTGGTTGGTGATCGCTGAGTCAGTGATTGGCGTGCTGTTTGTGATCACAGCAGCCGGACTCATCATCGCGCGCCTTACGCGGCCGCGCATGCGCATTCAGTTCTCCGAGTCGGCCATCATCGCGCCGTACGAAGACGGACGCGGCCTGATGTTCCGCATGGTGAACGTGCGTCCGGGCGAGCTGAGCGACGTGAAGGTGCGCGTGATCATTACGTATTTTGAAACCATTGATGGCGTACGCGAGCGCGACTTCAAGCAGCTCGAACTCGAGCGCAGCACGGTGGATCTGTTCAATCTCCACTGGACGGTCGTGCATCCCATCAACGAGCAGAGTCCGCTCGCGGCGATGACGCCAGCGCATCTGCGTGAGGCCGAGGCGGAGATCATCATCTCGGTGAGCGCACACGAGGAGACCTTCTCGACACAGGTGCGTCAGCGGACGTCGTACTTGTGGGACGAAGTGAAGTGGGACGTAAAGTTCGCGAGCATTTTCACGAGTGCCGCCGGCGGCATCATCGCAATCGATGTCGAACGCTTGAGTCGCCTGGAGTACCTTGAGGAAGGCGCCACGTCGCGACCCGCACCCGAAGAGAAGCTCAGCGAACTCACGCTGGTAAAGTAGGCGCGCTAACGGTCGTCGCCGGCGCCAACACGAATAGCGTCGTAGTCCAGTTCGCGCTCAAGCGTGATGAGCACTTCGTCGGAGATGGCCCCTTCGTCGCGCAGCCGCACAAGCATGCGACGCTGCGCGGCGATCATTTGTAGCCGTAGTTGACGGCGCCCGTCTACGGAGCCGCCTTCGAGCAGCGATTCCTTGTGCCGCTCGCGCAGTTCGGTGCGGAGCCATTCAACGTCTGCGCGGTCCACGCCGGACACTCGCGCGGCATCCTCCAGCGCCTCCGCCGCGCGACGCGCCATCTCACGACGCGCGATCTTCTCCTCTGTGCCGTGCTCGTGCTCTGGCGCAAAGCGCATCCACTTGATGAGCGGCGCCAGCGTGAAGCCCTGCAGCACGAGAGTCAGCATGATCACCACCATCGTGATGAGCAGGATTTCGTTGCGAAATGGAAACGGCTTGCCATCGCTGAGCGTGAGCGGCAGCGCGAAGGCGGTCGCCAGCGAGACGATGCCGCGCATTGATGTCCACGCGATGAGACCCACCACCTTCTTTCGCGGCGGCGCGGCGCCCTTTGACCTGTCCCCGCCTCGGAACAGCGGCCAATAGGAAGCCAATGGCACCCACACCAGTCGCACAACAACGACCACAGCCGTGATGATGAGTCCCGTGATCGCCGTGGAGATTGCCGTCTCCGGCGATACCGCGTCAACCAGCACCGAGAACTGCGCGCCGAGCGCAAGGAAGATGAGCGCGTTCAGTAGGAAAATGAACAGATCCCACACCGTGCTCGACTGAATGCGCGAAATGGGCGCGACCACCGTGGAGAGGCGCTGGCGCGTGTAGAGTCCGCCCGCGACGCAGGCCAACACTGCCGAGACGTGAATGGTCTCGGCCGCAACCCACGCGATGTACGGCGCAGCGAGCGTCGCCAGTACTTCGGCCAGCGAATCCTTCGTGCGATTGAGCGCGGTGATGATGAGCCAGCCGACAAGTAGGCCGACGAGTGTGCCAATGCCCGCATCAATGAAGAAGCGCACCACCGACTCGCCCCAGCTGAACACGCCGGTGACGGCCGCAGCAACTGCTGTGCGATAGAGCACGAGCGCAGAGGCATCGTTGACGAGCGATTCTCCCTCGAGAATCACAATGACGCGGCGCGGGACGGGCAGGCGAGAGACAATCGCGGTTGCGGCGACTGCATCAGGTGGCGATACGATGGCGCCGAGGGCAACGGCGACGGCCCATGGCAATCCAGGAATCAACTGTTTGGCAACAACTGCAACCACAACCGTGGTGACGACGACCAAACCAACGGCGAGACGCGAGATGGTTTTCGCGTTTGCGCGAAACTCGCGTAGGCTCGTGTTGAACGCTGCCGACCACAGGATGGGCGGCAGGAACACGAAGAACACGATGTCGGGATCGAGCTGCGGGACTGTGATGCCTGGGAGCAGCCCGACAATTGCGCCTGCGGTGACTTGCAGGATTGGCGTAGGAATCGGAAGGCGGCGGGCCAGCGCGGTGATCGCGATGACCAGCGCCGCAATCACGACGGCGATGACGATGGGGGGGAAGTGCGTCATCGCGATGCCGAGTTAGATCTTCGGCAACGTCACCCCAACCTGCCCCTGATACTTGCCCTTCTTGTCCTTATAGCTCACCAGCGGCTCTTCATCACCCTCAAAGAACAACACCTGCGCAATGCCTTCATTGGAATAGATCTTCGCAGGCAGCGGCGTCGTGTTGGAGATTTCGAGCGTCACAAAGCCTTCCCACTCCGGCTCAAACGGCGTCACGTTCGTGATGATGCCGCAGCGCGCATACGTGGACTTGCCCACAGTAATCGTCATCACGTTGCGCGGAATGCGGAAGTACTCCACCGATCGCGCGAGCGCAAACGAGTTGGGCGGCACGATGCACACATCGCCTTCAAACTCCACAAACGACTTGGGATCGAAGTTTTTGGGATCCACGATCGAACTGAGCACGTTGGTGAAGATCTTGTACTCGGGAGCCACGCGCATGTCGTATCCGTAGGCGGAGACGCCGTATGACACGACGCCCGCGCGCTGCTGCGAGCTCTCGAACGGTTCGATCATACCGTGCTTCGTGGCCTGCTCGATAATCCAGCGGTCGTTCTTGATGGACACAGGGGGCAGTGAAGGGAGTGGTGGGCGGCGCCCAATTTGCCGAGCTGGAGACCCCTCATTCTACGTGAGGAAACGGAATTCCGAAACCGTAACAGAGCGCATTCTCCCGTAGCGAACTTTGGCCCCGCCGCGCACTTTGAGCGTATGCGTAACGCGACGCTTCTCCTCGCCCTCGCGGCCTCTGCCGCCTGCGCCAGCGGCACGCAGTCTGGCACCGCACGCCCCGCCACGCTTCCCGCCGCGACGTCAGCTCCGCCAACGCCCACTCCGGTGGAGTTTTTCAATCGCCAGCGTGTGGGGCCGTTCGTGCTCGTCAATGGGCATCGGTACCCCGATCCGGCGCACGGCGTGCAACTGCGCTTTCGTGGGCCAGACAGCACCATCGCCGACGTGTTTGTGTATC
>JAYUWY010000130.1:0-1973 GCA_043753285.1 Gemmatimonas sp.
ATCGAGCGCAAAGCGTACCCCGCGATGCTTGTCGTGAGCGGCCTGTTCGATTCCCGCGTGGCGTACTGGGAACCCACCAAGTGGGTCGCGCGGTTGCGCGCGATGAAGACGGACAACAATCCGTTGCTGCTGAAGATGCAAATGTCCGCCGGACACGGTGGTGGGTCTGGGCGGTACGAGCGTTACAGAGAGATTGCGTTCCGGTATGCGTTCATGCTCGACCAAGTCCGTCCGCGAACTGTTCCTTAACGTCTAACTACTTCACCACGAAGGCACGAAGTACTGCAACCGCTTTTAGGGGATCCGCACCGATGTTTCGGCGCGGCCCCCTAAGGTTTTGTAGTACTTCGTGCCTTCGTGGTGAATGCAGTTCCCTCAGCGCGCGCGAAAAGTCTCGCGACCACCGAGCAGCGTCAAAACCGGCTTAGCGCGCAATAGCATTGAAGCGTCGCGCACGAGAATATCCTCCGACAATACCACGAGATCCGCTAGGAAGCCCACCTTGAGCACGCCCATCTCATGCTCGCGGAATGCCGCATACGCCGAGCCCCACGTGTAATGCTTCAGCGCCTGCTCCACGCTGATGCGGTGCTGCGGTTGCCATCCACCGGGCGGTGATCCATCCGGCAGCTGACGAGTGACGGCGGTGTAGATGCCCAAGAGCGGATCCATCGGGAACACCGGATAGTCACTGCCAAACGCCTGGACTGCGCCCGCATTGTCGATCGCCTTAAATGGCATCGCCCGCGCGCTGCGCACCGGGCCGAGCAACGGCACATAGTTCGCCAACGCCGTCGCATCGGGCGTCGCGAAGATGGCCTGTGAGCTTGCAATCACCCCGAGCGCTTTGAAGCGCGGCAAATCGGCAGGGTGGGGCACTTCGAGATGCTCAATGCGTCCGCGCCGATCACGCGGCCCATTCTCCTTCTCCACGCGCTCAAATGCGTCGAGCGCCAAGCGCACCGCCGCATCACCAATCGCATGCACCTGCACTTGCACACCCGCGCGGTCGTAGCGCGCCATCGTGCGCGCGAGCGCGTCAAGCTCCCACATCGGTAGTCCACGGCTCGTGCTGCCCGTGTACGGTTCCAGCATCGCCGCTGTGCCCGCGTCCACCGTGCCGTCGAGCATTCCCTTGGCCACACCATAGCGCACGTAGGCGTTAGTCTCTTTCGCGAGTGCGCCGTAAGACTGAAGCGCTGAATCCGTCACCGCCTCGCTAAACGGAAACGCAATGCGAAATCGCAGCTTGAGCGAATCGTCCGCGGCCGCCTGCGCGAATGCCGCACGCTCGGTGGGTCCAACTGAATTCGCCATTTGCACGGCAGTCAGCCCCAGCGCCGCCGCCTTCTGCATCTGCTCTCGCAGTGCACCGTACACCTCACGCTCGCTTGGCGACGGCAACAACCGACGTACGATCCCCATCGCCGATTCTTGCAACAATCCTGTGGGCGCACCGTTCGCATCGCGCACAATCACGCCGTCGGCGGGGTCTCGTGTCTCGGCACTCACCGCCGCGAGGCGCAGCGCCGTCGTGTTGGCGAGTCCCTGATGTCCATCGCGATCGGTGATAAATACCGGACGCTCGGCGAACGCCTCATCCAGATATCGCCGATGCGCCGTGTTCTGAGAGAACATGTCCGGCGTCCACCCGCGGCCCGTGATCCACGCATCGGCGGGCAACTCGGCCGCAAATGCTCGCAACCGCGCGACAACTTCTGCCGCGTCCTTCGCACCCGCGAGATCGGCCGTGCGACGCGTCGGCAGATGCCAGTGCGCATCGTGCATACCCGGAATAACCCGGCGCCCCTGCAAGTCTTCTACGCGCGTGGAGTCGCCAGCCAACGCGAGCACCTCGGCGTTTGTACCCACCGCCACGATGCGATCACCACGAATGGCAATTGCTTCGGCGCTTACCTGCGCCGCGTCACCCGTCCCGATGCGCGCATTGTGCAGAATGACGTCTGGAGCGG
>JAYUWY010000131.1:0-1973 GCA_043753285.1 Gemmatimonas sp.
CCCGTGAGCCGAGCAATCGCGGAGTCGAGGGCAATCACTCGCGGCGCATTCTCTGTGGCATCTGCGCGCAACAACACGCGCTCCGTGCCCAAACGCGACAGCTCGCTCACTAAATCATTCACAGCGGGCGAACGCAGCAACGCAGGAAATCCCGCAAGCCGACGCGGATCGTTGGTGCCAATCTCCTGAATCAACCGCTCAAGGGCGGCGAGCTCCGCGCCAGCCTCGGCCAAGCGCGCCTGCAATGCAATGCGACCTTCAACTTCCGCGCGCTCCGACAACTCCAGCGAGACCACGCGTCCGCCTTCTTGCGCGCCGCGCAGCGAACCCGCCGCCTGCGAGAGTGCGCGACGCACACTATCGGCCTGCATCGCCAAAAACTCCACGCGTCGCTGATTCAATCCGCGGTCTACGGTGCGCCGGCGTTCCATGTACCGCCCCGCCACGAGATTCGGCACATCGGCAGCCGTGATGGAGTCACGCGCGGAGTACACAATCTCCACCGTCTCGCCACCGAGCACGCGCACATCGAGGCGCTTGTCGAGATCATCAATGGCGTCTTCGCGATCTACGATATCAACAGAGCCCGCATCGCCCGCATTGAGCGTCGTGGGTGCAAAACGCTTGTCCGACGGCGGCACCATCCCGAGCGAGAGCGGTGCCACACGCGGCGTGTGGAACTGCAGGGCGAGCGAGTCCACGACGTCGCCGAGCAACGCGCGTGAGCGTAAGAGCGCCATCTCTGTTTTGAACTTGTCGCCGCCTTCGCCGAGTCCCAGCGCGCCGCCCGCCAACTCAGCCAACGGACCAAACGCCGAGCGCGCCACGGAGCCCGCTGACGCATCTGTGCGCACAAGCAACATCGCACGGCCGGAAAAACTCACCGGTGCAAATGCGATCACCGCGATGGCAACGAGAAGTCCCAGCGCGACACCAATGGCAATGCGACGCACACCCACGCGAATCGCGTTGGTGAGATCGGAGAATTCGAGATCGCCGGAAGCTTGCGTCACTGGCTGAGTGCGATGACGAGGGAGACCGTAGTCGAGAGCAGCGAGACAAGCACAAACGGATTGCGCGACCACCAGCCGGCACGCGCAACGAGCAGGAGATCGCCGGACTGCAGCGGGACAGCAGTGGCACCGCTGCGCGCATCGTAGGTGCCCACGCGTGCGCCGTCGCGCCAGAGTTCAACTTGTTTGCGATTGCCTTCAGGCCCCACTCCGCCAGCCATGGCGAGGGCCTCGGCGAGTCCAAACGTGGCATCTACGTAGAAGACGTCCGCGCGCGGCACTTCGCCGGAGACCGCAATGCGACGCAACGCGGTCACGCGCACATCTGGGCGGGCGATGATGGCCGCGTACGCGCGCAACACAGAATCTTCGGCCGCCATCGGTGCGAGACCCGCGAGCGAGATTTCGCCGATGCTCGGCAACACCACGGAGCCGTTGAGGCGCAGCGTGACGACCACGGAGGTATCCGCGCGGTCAATGATGATGCGATCGCCCGGGCGCAGCGGCGATTGGGCCTGAGCTTGGGCCTGAGCTTGGGCCTGAGCTTGGGCTGCGACGAGGAGCAGAGCGAGAAGGAGCTTGATGCGCATCGGGGAAGCGTAACGTGCGGCGTGGGGGGGGAGCAACGGCGCGCGGGCTACGGGCGCAGGGTGATGGCAGTGCTCAGGACGGCGCTGTAGGCGTCACCGAAGGTGGGGTGGCGGTTGAGGTCGGCGATAAAGCCCGTGCGCACGAAGTAGTCGCGACGCCCTCGCCCCTGCGTCTCCCACTCTGCAAACACCGACCACTCTTGGCGCAGTCGCTCCTCGGCGATCGCCAGTCCCCGAGTCTGTCCCAGATTTCTGCTCATCACAATCAGCGCGATGCGCTTATCCGCGCTCCGGCGATCGATGCGCACCTCGGCACCGCCCGTGCGCTCCAGCAAGTAGCTGCCCAGGAGCTGGCCACGGTTGGTGTGTC
>JAYUWY010000132.1:0-1970 GCA_043753285.1 Gemmatimonas sp.
GAGGGCACCGTCACTTGCCCAGTCTGTACGAAACGAGCGTAGCAAGGACCTGCCGTCTCATACGTGAGCGACTTTGTAAACGACTGCGCTACATTAGCGTTGTTGACGGTCAAAGTGCGCGATGCGGTGTCGAGTCCGGCGTTGTCGCAGAACGCCACACTCACCGTGAGCACCGTGCCCGCAGGATACTCGGCGCCAGCTGGGGAGGTCGAGATCGTCGGTGCGCCTGGCTGCGCCGAGACCGGTACGGCGAGCGTGGCGAGCACAATTGCGGAGAGCAGTTCAAAGCGGGTTCGTGAGCGCACGCAATCTCCTTTCCGTGATTTCCGCGCCGAATGGACTGGCACCAACCGTTGGGTCGGGGCCTGCGCTTCGCAAGAGCCTAGGTCACTCCCGTCACCTGCGCGTCATCGAATTGGTCCAGCAAGAATCGGGTCGCCAAAACCGCGACGACCGCGCAATCATTCTATATGAACAATTCGCCCAACTCCCCCGCTCCGCTCGACCCCGCAGACTGGGAGAGCTACCGCGCCCTCGCCCACCGCATGGTGGATGAGTCGCTCGACTATTTGCGCGACATTCGCGAGCGTCGGCCCTGGACCAAGATGCCCGACGATGTGCGCGCGGCCATTTCTGATGAACCGCTACCGCGCGAGCCGCAGGGCGACGAGAAAGCATACGAAGATTTTCTCGCACTCGTGCGCGAGTACCCCAACGGCAACATCCATCCGCGCTTCTGGGGCTGGGTGATGGGCACCGGCTCGCCGCAGACGGCGATGGCGGACTTTTTGTCGAGCGTGATGAATCCCAACGTCGGTGGATTTGATCAGTCGCCGCGCTTGGTGGAGCAGCAGGTGATCAAGTGGTGCCGCGAGCTGATGGGATTTCCAGAGAGTGCGGGCGGCGTGCTCGTGAGCGGCGGCACGATGGCGAATCTCTACGCGCTTGTTGTGGCACGTCAGCAGCGCGCGGGTTGGGATGTGCGCGCGAAGGGTGGGCACGGCGGTCCGCCGCTGCGCGTGTACGGATCCACGGAAACGCACTCGTGGTTGAAGAAGGCCTGCGAAGTAGTCGGACTTGGCAACGAGGCGTTTCGTCGCGTGCCGGTGGACGCGGAGTTTCGCGTGGACGTACAGGCGATGGCCGCAATGATTGCCGAAGATTGTGCTGCGGGCTTCGTGCCGTTCTGCATTGTGGGCACCGCAGGCACCGTACAGACCGGCACCAGCGACGATTTTGATGCGCTCGCTGATTTGGCGCAGCGCGAACGTCTGTGGTTCCATGTGGACGGCGCGTTTGGTGCGATGGCCGCGCTGAGCAAAGGCGAGAAGGCGCAGCGCGCTGTGCGCGGCATGGATCGCGCGGACTCCGTGGCGTTCGATCTGCATAAGTGGGGCTACATGCCCTTTGACATCGCCGTCGTGCTCACACGCGAGGATCGCGATCTCACCGAGACGTTCGCGACGCAGGCCGCATACCTCGCGAGCGAGTCGCGCGGATTGTTGAGCACAGCGGGCATCTACTTCTCCGATCGCGGCATCGAGCTTTCGCGTTCGTTTAAGGCGCTCAAGGCGTGGATGATGTTGAAGGCACAGGGCACTGATCGTTTGGGCGCGCACATTGAGCGCAACATCGAGCAAGCGGCGTACCTGGAAGCGCGCGTCGCGCGCGAAGCCGAGTTGGAGCTGCTCGCTCCTGTCCCGCTCAACCTCGTGAACTTCCGCTTCCGTGTCGCCGGCCCCAACGCCGACGCCGTCAACAAGGAAATTCTTGTGCGCCTGCAGGAAGACGGCATCGCTGTGCCGTCTGGAACAACGATTAGCGGCAAATTTGCGATTCGCGTGGCGATTACCAATCACCGCTCAGACAACTCCGACTTTGATGCGCTGGTGGACGCAGTGCTGCGGCTTGGACGCGAGCTGTCGGCGTAGGCATCGACGCGTGGGCATACAAAACGGGGGCGCGGCTGA
>JAYUWY010000133.1:0-3947 GCA_043753285.1 Gemmatimonas sp.
TGGCCGTGCGCTTTGAAGGCGACGGTCTGAAGAGCGCGGACGCCGAGACGCTGGCGCATCGCGTGTATCGCGGCTCGCAGGAACGCCCGACGGTGCCGCTCGATCGCAGCTCGATTCCGCAGTTGAGCGCGATGGATGATGACGACCTGCAAGACGAGATTCCCACGCTCGAGACACCAGCCTACAAAGAGCGCGTTGTTGTGGGTAAGGCGGGCGACGGACCGACGGTGGAGATTGCGCCGTCCGTGCGCGCCAAGTTGCCGGAGCCACCGCCGCCAGGCGGACGCGTCTCAGCGACGACGCTGCGACTCACCTTTGGAGCAATTGCGGCGCTGGTCGCTGCTGTCGTCATCTTCGTGTGGATGAAGCGCGGCTAATGGCCGTTGAATTCCGCATCACCAAGGGTGCCCGCGCGGGTTCCCGTGAGCGGTTCGAGAAATCGATCGTCGCCATTGGGCGGCATCCCATCAATGATTTGCGGTTTGACGCGGATCGCGACCTCGATGTGTCGTCGCGTCACGCGGAGCTGCGCATTGTGGGTGAGCGCTATCTCCTCGTGGACCTCGGCTCCACCAACGGCACGTTCGTCAACGGTCAGCAAGTCGATCCTGAGCGCACGCTGGTTGATGGCGATGTCATCACGTTTGGTACGGACGGACCGCAGGTGGAGTTCCGCACGATTAACGAGAGCTCGGTGCCCAGCGGACCGAAGTCGGTGAGCGTGCCCGCCGACGTGCCGCGCCCCGCGAAGCTAAATACTGAAGTGCGCATCGCGATGGCCGTGCAAAAGCAAACGGGTGCGCTCAAGCGCATGGTGCTGGGACTCGCCGCCGTTGTGATTGTGGCTGCGCTTGTCGCGGTGTGGGTGACGCGAAAGAGCGCCGAAGAAACGCGCAACCAGTTGGCCGCACTTATTGCCGCCAACGATTCGCTCTCGCGCACGCTGTCGGCGCGTCTCGGCAGCACGGGCATCGCTGAGGCATCCTTGGCTGCGGCGCGCGCGGAATCGGAGCGGCTTACTCGCGAGTTGCGCAATCAGCAGGAGCGTGGTGGCGATGTGTCGGCGGCAGCCGCGCGCGTGCGCGACGTGCAGGTGCGCACAACCGCACTCGCTGCGATGGACTTCGGCAGCATCGCGGAGGCCAACCAGAAGGCAATTGTCTTCTTGGTGGTGGAGTTCCCCGACTCTGCGCGATCCACGGGCACGGGATTCAACGTGTTGCCCAGCGGTCTCATCGTGACCAATCGGCACGTAGTGCAGCAGCCCGACGGCACGCGCGCACAGCGAATCGCGGTCGCATTTGATGGTACGAGCAGCCAGTGGAAGCGTGCGTCGATTGAAATTGTGAGCGAGACGGACGAACTCGCATTCTTGCGCATCACGACGCCGGGCACGTATCCCGTGATTCGCGGTATCGCGGGTTCGGAGAACACCAGCCTTGGCGCACCAGTCGCGATCCTCGGCTACCCGTTGGGCACAGCTACAGCGGGTATGGGCGGCAGCATCAACACCGTGCGGCCGTCTGCGACACTCAGCGTGGGCACCGTGAGCAAGCGCGTAGAGGGAATCCTGCAGTTAGATGCGTTCGCCGCGCAGGGCTCGAGCGGCTCACCGGTGTTTGACGGGCGCGGGTTGGTGATCGGCGTGATTTACGGCGGCGCTACCGAGAGCGCCGGTCGTATTGTGTATGCTGTGCCGCTGGCGCGCTTGACCGCGCAACTACCAGCCGACGCCCGCGAAATTATTCGCTGAGCGGTTTGTCTCAGGGCGTGAAGGGCGGTGCCGGCGGCGCCGGAACCACCACACGAGGGCGCAGCGACTCGCGCGCCTGACGTTCCATATCAAAAACGGCACGGAATGATTCGCGAGCGAGAAGCGTCAAGCCGCCCGCCGCATCGGTATTGGCGTGCGTGGTGTTCACGAGTCGCATCGCCGTGCCACCACCAGGCAAACGCACATCGCGCAGCTGCACGAGGCGCTGCAGCGAGTCGTTGGGCATCGGGATGAGCGAGATGGACACGATGATGTCGGCGTTGAGCGCTTCTTGCACCGCGTCAATCGTGCGCGAACGCTGGAGCACCGCGAGCACGGAGTCGCGCGGCACGGCGTGATAGCGCGGATGCTCGTCAAACGCTGCGGCGAGCGAGTCCGCAATGCGCAGGCCGGCCTCGTTGAGATCAGGCCGTGAGCGCGAGGGACGTGGCGGTGCCACGACCACACGACGCGCGCCGCGCGTGGGCATCGGCTGCGCGCGCGACGCCATCTGCACGCGCTGCTCCGCCTCGATGGACTGCACGGTCGCCGTGCCGGCAACCATCGTGGGCACTCCAACGCCGCGCATCAGCGAGTCGAGCACAGTGCGCTGCACGACACGACGAATCGAGTCTGCCATCGCGAGTAATGTCGCGGTGTCGCGCGACGAGCTCGCCACTGTCGCCGAGGGACGCTGCGCCATGCGGCGCGACACCGCGGCCGCGATGGCAATGGAGTCGTCACGCGAGAGCATCATCGCTGCAGGCGCCACCGCATTCAACGAATCGGCCACGGCGAGCGAATCGCGGAACTGCGTCGTCACCACATCCTCCCCGCGGCGCTGACCCATCATCCAGGCCGCGCCCACCATCAACACGGCAGCTGCTGCAATCGCGACAATGCGGCCCGTAGAAGACGGCGTGAGCGCGCGCAGCGCTGCCGACTCGCCTGAGCCACTCTGAATGGCATCGAGCACGTCCACAACTTCTGCCGCGCTCGCCGGACGATCAGACGGCGCCTTCTCGAGCAACTTCGCAATCAACGTGCGCAGTGCGACCGGTACATCGCTGCGCGTCTTCTCCACGGGCTCCGGCACACGTGTGAGTTGCGCCGCCATTGTCTGCTGCGGCGAGGCCTCCTTAAACGGCACCTTCCCCGTGAGGAGCTCATACGCGAGCAAACCGAGCGCGTACAAATCCATGCGATGGTCCGCCGCTGGATCTGCCGCGATTTGTTCGGGCGCCATGTACGCTGGCGTTCCGATGGCCATGCCAGCACTCGTGTAACCGCTCTGCGGCATGGACGCCGAGATGGCCTTGCTGACGCCAAAGTCCGTGACGAGCGCGTGCGTGCCCTGCATGAGCACATTGCCCGGCTTAATGTCGCGATGGATCACGCCGAGTCCATGCGCGTATTCCAACGCCTCAGCAACTTCCTTCAAAATGCGCACGACGTCGCGCACAGCAAACCGGTCACCGCGCGCCAGTGCTTCGCGCAGCGAGTGTCCGGTGATAAACGGCATGGTGTACCAGATGAGCGCGCCCTTTTCACCGGCGCTCAACAGCGGCACGATGTGCGGGTGCTGCAGCTGCGCGGCCACCTGGATCTCACGGCGGAAGCGTTCGTGATTCACGCCGGCCGCGAGTTCGGGCGGAAGCACCTTCACCACCACGTTGCGTCCGAGGTTCACATCGGTGCACACGAACACCCGACTCATTCCGCCACCCGTAAGCTCGCGCGACACCGTGTAACTCGGTGCGAGCGCGTCTTGGAGATGGGCAATGAATTCGGACACAGTAAAATCGGGTTGGTGGGTCTCTCAAAGTCTACGTACGGCAGCAACGGCCCGCGAGGTTCGCGGAGGCTGATTTTTGCGTCAGCCGAGCCGGCGTGCGGCCGCTTCCTGCATGCCACGGTCGCCACCCCATGCACAAATCACGTTGGGCACGTCCGGGATCTCGTCGGCGAGCACCGGCGGACCAAACACTACGGCCACCACTGAGCGACGTGCTGCACGCGCAGCGGCCACACTTGCCGCCACGCGGCCACGAGTCTCCGCGGTGTACCCCGCACGACCACGGCCGGTTGCAGGCGCACCACACACCGCCACACACACGGCACCGCGGCCGTCGTCCGTTGGACCTTCCACTACGTGCGGTATCAATCCCACCGCACGCAACGTCGTGAGGAACGG
>JAYUWY010000134.1:0-1965 GCA_043753285.1 Gemmatimonas sp.
CCTCCAACGACTTCGGCGACAAGCAGCAGTGATGTGACGACCAGCGCCCAGGCCAGCCTCCGCGTGGAGGCACCGTGCGCGTGGGGCCCGTGATGCGCGTGGTCGTGCTCGTGAGGCTCGTCCGTATGCACGTGCGCCGCGGGGGCTGCGGTGCGTTGCACCTGGCAGTCCTCGAACGCCGGCGGGGAGGGGTCGCGAGACGTCGTCATTCTATTGCGATAATCTCACGCAGGGGACGCCGCGAAGCCAGTCGCGGCGGGGGGAAATCAGCGCGCGGCGATACGCGTCGCGATAGCCGCAGCCATGAGGATGGCCTGAACCATCGAACTCGAGTCGGCGCGGCCGGTCCCAGCGATGTCCAACGCCGTCCCGTGGTCGGGCGACGTACGCGGAAACGGCAGCCCCAGCGTCACGTTCACGCCCTCGCCAAAGCTCGCCACCTTGATCGCCGTCATGCCCACGTCGTGGTACGGCGCGATGACGGCGTCAAACTCGCCGCGCATGGCGCGCACAAACACGGTGTCGGCTGGAAATGGCCCGGCCATATCCGCCTCGCGCGCCGCGGGTGCGAGTACGCGCTCGTCTTCGTCACCAAATCGCCCACCGTCGCCGGCGTGCGGATTAAGTGCACACAGTGCGAGACGTGGTTCTGAAATGCCAAACCAATCTTGCAATCCGCGACGCGTAAGCCGCGCGGCGCGCACGAGTGCGGCCTGCGTGGCTGCGCGAGGGACGTCGCGTAGCGCGATGTGGGTGGTCGCGAGTACCACGCGCAGTTTGGGCGAGGCCAGCATCATCGCCGTGGGTGCGCCGGTGAGGCGCTCGAGCATCTCGGTGTGCCCGGGATCGGTGTAGCCCGCGGCAGCGAGCGCGGACTTGTCGATGGGAGCGGTGACAATGCCCTGCACTGCACCCGTGCGCGTGAGCTCTACCGCGCGCTCAATGGCTTTCGCCGCGAGTGCACCAGCAACAGCAGCCTGCTGCGGGGTTGATGCCCCGCTTCGCCCATGCCACTCCCCGATGGCCTCCTCAACGGCGATCCCGGTGCCCGTCGGTCCCACCACAATGCAGTGCGCGGCGTCCGCGACCTCTTGGGTCGCGAGCGCCGCGCGCACGATCTCTGGACCGATGCCGCGCGGGTCGCCGAGGGTGACCGCGAGCGTCGGACGCGTCACAATCGCAATGAGACGTAGTACTCGCGTCGCAGGTTATCGAGCGTGCGACGCGTGGAGCGCTCCTCGCGCAGCTGTTTGCGCACGCGCTCCTGATACTCATCCAACGTCCACTCGCCAGCGGCCTTCGCCGTCGTCACCTGCGCGATGATGTACTTGCGCAGTCCGGTGGACGGATCGGGAATCGTGAACACAGCGGTAAACTGCCCGTCACCCAAGGGACGCAGCGCCACGCGGTACTCCGGCGGCAGCGAGTCGATGGGTACGCCGTCGGGAATGCTCTTTTCTTCAGCCGGATCGTGAAAGCGTGCAACGATGGAGTCATAGACCGTTGCGCCCTTCCACAGCGTGAGCGCCGTGTCGGCGCGCGCCGCGGCCACCGTCGCATCCTGCTCATCGACCATGGGGCGAATCAGGATGTGTCGTGCTCGGACTTCACCTGCGCGAATGCGATCCACGCGAATGACGTGAAAACCAAACTCGGTCTCCACCACCGGGCTGATCCGCCCGGGCGCGAGTGCAAACATCATCTGATCAAACGCCTGCACCATCTTGCCGCGACGACTCCATCCGAGGTCGCCACCCTGCACGGCGCTGCTCGGATCCATAGAAGTAGCACGAGCCAATGAGTCGAAGTCCGCACCAGCCTCCAACAATGCGTGCAACGAGTCGATGCGCGCGCGTGCAGTCCCGCGATTTGTAGCACGCGCACGGGGCGTGACTACGATCTGACGAAAGGCCACCATCGCCGGACGAGGTCCCAGGCGCGCCTTCAGTCGTTCAAACGCTTCCG
>JAYUWY010000135.1:0-3938 GCA_043753285.1 Gemmatimonas sp.
GTGCGAGACTCGCGCCAAGTGCCAGCGGTGCCGCGGGTCCGTCCATTGGCGCGAGTGCAAATGCGATGTCCCCGTCTGCGAGCGTGCCTGCGGGCGTGATGCGCTCCAGCATCCCTGCACCTGCGCTCTGCGCGATGGTTTGCAGATCGATGCGCGAGTATGCCGCAGTCAGCGCCACAACGACGAGTGTGGTGTTAGTGCCTGCGACAAAGCCGCCCTGCGCGCTGCCTGCTGCAAGTGCACGCGCGGTGTCCACGAAGCTGCCGTCGTCGAGGCGCGCCCCAGCAATGATGTTGTGATTGGCGTCGCGCACATCGCCGAACGCGTTGACCACGGCGATTGCAACCGCCGCGCATCCGTCTCCTTCAGCGATAGCGATGGCGAGCCCACCCTTCATGGCACCAGTGGGGCCGCGCACCTTGCCGACGGTCGCACCAGTGCCGGCGCCGACATCGCCCTCGGCGATATTCTCACTCGTCGCGCTGTCGCACGCGTCGTACGCCATCTGCGGGGTGGGGCGCGCATCAAAGCGTCCGAGCGGAAGCAAATCGAAAATCACTGCCGCTGGCACGATGGGCACCACGCCCGCACCAACGGGAAATCCGCGACCGTGTTCTTCCATCCACCGCATCACGCCAGCAGCGGCGTCGAGTCCATAGGCCGAGCCGCCGGTGAGCAGAATGGCGTCCACGCGTTCGACGAGATGTCCCGGTGTGAGTAGCGCGAGTTCGCGCGAGCCGGTGGCGCGGCCAAGAATCGCGCAGGCGGCGCGATGCGGCGCGCTCACGCCGCGAATGACGGTACAACCCGTGGCTCCAGCCGCGTCCGTGCTATGTCCGACGGCGAGCCCAAACCGTGCGAGCGACGGCGCGCTGCTCTCCTTGCTCACGAGTCCTTCGGCTCGCCCTCCGCCTCGTTGTCCTCGGCGGCCTGGCAAGTAGCGCACAACGTCACGCCACGCATCACACAGATGTTGCAGATGAACGTGCCGCAATTCTCACACGGATAGCCTTCGCTCGCGCGCTCGGGGTTTCCGCATGCGCGACAGAGCATCTGATCACGCTCGGACATCGGGCCTCCTAGCGGGGACGGTCGGACAGCTCGTACTCGCGAATCTTCTTAATAAGTGTAGCACGCGAGATTCCGAGTTCTTTGGCCGCGTGCGTCCGATTGTGCCCGTGCGCTCGCAGCGTACGATCAATATGCGCGCGTTCGACTTCTGCCAGCGAATGCGGTTCGTGGTGCGAGACATCCCCGCCCGAGGCGTTGGCCACCTCACGCGGCAGATGCATCACGTCAACAGCGGGTAGACCGCGCGCCATGAGCATAGCGCGCTCGAGCACGTTGCGGAGTTCGCGAATGTTGCCCGGCCAACCGTAGCGCAAAATGGCGTCGAGAGCTTCGTCGGTGAGCGACGTCGGCGCGCCGGGCAGCGACGGCAACAGCGCGTCCTGCACGGCGGCGATGAGCTCCAACAAGTCTTCGCGCACGCGCTGGCGCAGCGGCGGCAACTGAATGGGCATCACCGCGAGGCGGTAGTACAGATCTTCGCGAAAGCCGCCATCGGCCACGGCACTCTGCAAATCCACGGACGACGCTGCAATCACGCGCACATTCGGCGTGATCTCATCGCGGCCGCCCACACGACGAAATCCCTTGCCCTCGAGCACACGCACCAGCTTTGGCTGCAGCGTGGGGTCGAGGTCAGCTATTTCGTCGAGGAACAGCGTGCCGCCATCGGCGATTTCAAAGGCACCAGCGCGCGTCACGGTGTGATCGCTACCGGCCTCGACGCCAAAGAGCTCGTTGTCGAGCGACTCCGGGCGCAGCGTGGCGCAATTGATCTCCACAAACGCCTTAGCCGCGCGCGGGCTCTGTGCGTGCAACAGCTCGGCGACGCGACCCTTGCCTGCTCCGCTTTCGCCGAGCAAAAGCGCCGTGGTGCGATCGCTGGCACCGAGCAACTGGATCTGCGCCTGGAGTTCGCGCATGAGCGGCGACGAACCGAACACGAGGCCTTTGTCGGCGCCGCGCTTCTCGTGCAACCAGCGGCTCAGGCGACGTAGCTGCGCTTTTTCGAGCGCGCGCTCGGCCGACGCCTTGAGATGGCTCAAGTCCACCGGCTTCGTAAGGAAATTCTCGGCGCCCTTGTGCAGCGCGTCCACCGCCATCGGCACATCGCCGTAGGCCGTGACCATGATGACGACCGGGTTGTGCTCGCGAATCGCGGCGAGCACGTCAAAGCCCGTCATGTCCGGAAGACGGACATCCAGTAGCACGAGGTCGGGACGAAGACGTTCAAACGCAGCGATGCCATCTGCGCCGGTGTAGGCCTCGGCGACCGTATGCTGCCCATCGTGGCGGAAAAACATCGCGAATGCCGTCGCGATGGCCACCTCGTCGTCGATGATCAGAATACTTGCCATTACTCAGCGCGTGGGGGAACGGGCGGTGTCACCAGCGGGAGCACAACATCAAAACGAGATCCGCGACCCGGCTCCGACTGCACCTTCAAGGAGCCACCATGTTCGCGGACGATTCCGTCGGCAATGGACAGGCCAAGACCCGTCCCGCTACCGCGCGGCTTCGTAGTGTAGAACGGGTTGAAGATGTGCGGCAGATGCTCAGGCGCAATGCCGGGCCCAGAATCAGCGACTTCAACAATAAGGCTTTCTGCTTCACGGCGCGTGCGGACGGTGATTTTCCGCTCCCCGCCGGGTCGCGCCACCGCCTGCTCCGCGTTCCCGAGCAGGTTGATGAACACCTGCTGCAACTGGAACGGATCGGCCCAGGTCATCGGCAGCGTCCGGTCCAATTCCACGACTAGTTCAATCTCTTGCACTCGCAGCGGGTAGCGCCGGAGTTCAATCGTGTCTTCCACCACTTGATTCACATCGGTGGCCATGCGCTCGGCAGGGTTCTGGCGAGCGAAGGTCAGCAACTTGTTGACGATGCGTGCAGCTCGCTTGGCCTCGCTGACAATTCCCTGCGCAGCCTCCAGCGACTCGGGCGGCGCGCCGGCGCTCATCTCGATGTGCTGCGCGTTGGTAAGAATCGCTTGTAGCGGCGAGTTGATCTCATGCGCGACGCCGCTCACCAACTCACCGAGGGCGGCGAGCTTCTCTTGGCGCGCCACTTGTTCCTGCAGGTGACGTTCGTCGGTCACGTCGCGGGCGACCGCCAACACCCCGGTCACTCGTCCCTGCTCCACGAGCGGCGTGGCGAGCACCATGGCGATACGCTGCGCGCCATTCGGGCCGGCAAAGTGGATCTCGCGGCGCTGGCGTTCGCCGCCAAGCGTTGCTGCGAACAGCCGCCACAGATCCGCGCGCTCCGCAGGCCGTAGAATCTCGACGAAATGCGTGCCGATGAGCGCTGTACGCGCCTTACCGGTGACCTTCTCGAGCGCACGATTGGCGGATGTGAACAGACCTTCGGCATCCATCGTCGCGATGGCGTCTTCGGCAGAGTCCACGAGTCGCGAGTACGTGACTTCGAGGCGCTCAAGTTTTACGGCGCGCGCGCGCTCGTCGGTCACGTCACGCACGACGCCGAGAATTCCGCTCACCGTGCCGTGCGAGAGAATGGGACTGTTGGCCACCGACACCAACCGCTTGGAGCCGTCGCTGCGAATGATGTGGCACTCGTAGGCCTGTCGTTTGCCGCCGAGCACCGAGCGAAAGTGACCAGCAACGGTCTGCTGATCTTCCGGCGCGATGAGCGGAATCGCGGAGCGGCCGAGCATTTCGGAGCGTGTAAGTCCGCACAGCTCGAGCGACGCGGGATTCACTGACGTGAAGAGTCCGCGGCGGTCAACGGTCCAGATGGCATCGCCGGCGACTTCCGCTAGATCGCGAAAGCGTGCGTTGGACGCGGCGACTTCGTCTCGGGCGCGGGCTTCGTCGGTGAAATCGGTGAACGATGCGACCAAGCCGCTG
>JAYUWY010000136.1:0-8062 GCA_043753285.1 Gemmatimonas sp.
GGGGCGCGGCGACGGCGAGTGCGGCAACGAGCACAAATGACTGATACATCAGAGAAGAATGGCGAAAGTGAGGGGAGAAGCTTCTGGCACACTACGCAACTCGCCGGTGGAATGTTTGACCCAGATTAGCTTACGGAGGGTTGCCACGCCGCATTCCTCAAGGTTTCCTCGAATTGACCCAACCATCTGCCGGCGCTGAGTGGTACCGAGCTCTCGTTGAGACATCGCCCGAAGCGGCGTATGTCGTCCTCGATGGCAACTTGGTGTACCTCAATCCTGCGGCAACGACGCTGTTTGGTGCTTCCACGTCAGATGAATTGGTGGGCACCGCTGTGCTGGACCGCGTGCATCCAGGCGACCATGCCCTCGCCTTGTCCCGTCGCAAACTCGTACTCGAGCTCGGACAGCCGGCTCCCCTCGTGGAGATGCGCTTCGTATCGCTCGATGGGCGCGTGTTTGAAGTCGAGGTGCAGGCCACGCGAATCGAAGTGGACGGGCGCTACGCGACGATTGCCTCCGCGCGAGACATTTCTGTGCGCAAGCGACTCGAGGATCACGTGCGCCAGTCGCAGAAGCTTGAGGCCGTCGGTCGGCTTGCGGGCGGCATCGCGCACGATTTCAACAACACGTTGGCCATTATCATCGGGCACACGGAGTTCGTGCTCAATGAACTTGCGCCCGACCACCCGTTTCGTGCAGACCTCGAGGCTGTGCAGCGCGCTGCACAGCATTCGGCGACGCTCACGCGGCAACTCTTGACGTACGCGCGCCGCCAAGCCTTCGCGCCGCGTCCGCTCGACCTCAATGTTGCGGTGTCGGAGACGCTGCGCATGATTCGCCCGCTCATCGGCGAGAGCATTGTGCTGCAGTGGCTGCCGTCGGAGACGCTCTGGCCCGTCGCGCTCGATCCGTCGCAGCTCGATCAGATTCTGACGAACCTCTGCGCCAACGCGCGCGATGCCATCGACGATGTGGGCACGCTCACCATTTCCACGTCGAATCGCACGCTCGATGACATCGCAGCGCAAACCGTCGCAGACGCTCAGCCCGGTGAGTACGTCGTCCTCACGGTGACAGACAACGGGCGCGGCATGAGCGCCGAGGTGCTGGCGCGCGCCTTCGAACCGTTCTTCACCACGAAGCCCATTGGACGAGGAACGGGCCTTGGGCTTGCGACGATCTACGGCATCGTGCGGCAGAATCACGGATTTGTGTCCACGCGCAGCGTCGTCGATGTGGGCACTCGCTTTGAGGTCTACTTTCCGCGACACGGCGTTGAAGCATTGCCCGCCGCCGAGCGCGCGGTCGCTGCAGCGCTCCCCACCGGAAGCGAGACGCTGTTGGTAGTGGAGGACGAGCCGGACATTCTCCAGCTCACGTGCCGCGCACTGCGCGCACACGGCTACACGGTGCTGGCAGCGAACGGTCCCGAAGAGGCGCTCCGGATTCTCGAGTCGCACCAGTCGCCCATCGCACTCATGCTCACCGATGTGATGATGCCTGTGATGAGTGGTCCCGATCTCGCACGCGCGGTCCCCGCCGCGCGCCATGGGATGCGCGTGATGTTTATGTCGGGATTTAGCGCAGACCTTATTGCGAAGCATGGCAGGTTGGATCCCGACACCGACTTCATCGGCAAACCATTCACGCTGGGCGAGCTGACCACGCGTGTGCGCGAAGTCCTCGACCGGCGCGACGCAGCGTAGTCGTCAAGCGGACTGGACGGTTGGACGGGTTCGTGCCAGACTCTAGAATGGCCACCGCAAAAAAGAAGCGCACCGTCAAGAAATCGAAGAAGGCCGCCGCCGCGAAGACGCGCGGACTCGACGCTCTCAAACTGACAACCACGGCCCCGCCCGCTGCGCTCAATGCGCTCGCGAAGCGCGTGGACAATGACGGCGGTGAAGTACTCGCCACCTACCGTGACCCACTCGGAGGCCAGTGGCAGCTGCTTGCCTCGCTACCTATAGACATTGTCTCCCCAACGCCGTACCAGCGCGATTTGTCGGAGACACACGTGGCGAAGCTCGCCGACGCAATTGACAAGCTGGATCGGTTCCTCGATCCCATTGTTGCCGTTGCCGCTGATGACGGGATGTATTGGACGCCCAACGGCAATCATCGCCTCGGCGCAATGCGACAGTTGGGTGCGAGAGCCATCGTCGCCATCGTCGTGCCGGATCACGACGTAGCGCACCGCATTTTGGCGCTGAACACCGAGAAGGCGCACAATCTTCGAGAGCGTGCGATGGAGGTTGCGCGTCTGGCCGAAGCGCTTGCAGCGCTCGACACCGGTACTGAGAAGTCGTACGCCGAGATCTTTGAAGAGGCGCCGCTCATCACGCTGGGCTTGTGCTACATGGAGAATGGGCGCTTCTCTGGCGGCGCGTATCATCCCATTCTCAAGCGCTGCGACCAGTTTCTTTCGAACAAACTGCCCGTCGCGCTCGAGGAGCGCCGTCGTCGTGCGGCGAAGTTGTTAGAGCTCAACGGTTACGTGAACGAAGCCGTCGCTGCGCTGAAGGCGCGTGGACTGGAGTCGCCGTACCTCAAGGCGTTCGTCGTGGCGCGCATCAATCATCTGCGCTTTGTGAAGGACAAGCACCCGGACTTTGATTCGACGATCGACAAAATCTTGGGTGCGGCCAAGCGCTTCAATGCGACGAACGTGAAGCCGGATCAGGTGGCGCGCAGCGGTGGGGCGCCGAGTGACGACTGAGGCGTCGCTCTAGCGCTAGCGCACCACTTCGATGCGGAGTTCCACGCGCCGATTGGCTTCACGTCCAAGAGCGGTGGCGTTGGACTCAATGGGCACGCGAGATCCGAGGCCAATCGCCAGTAGTCGATCCGCGCGCACGCCCGCCGCGATGAGGGCGCGCAGCAGTGCGAGTGCACGCTGTTCAGACAGTGCCTGATTCGCGGCGGCATCACCGGAATCATCGGTATGGCCGAAAATACTCACGACACTTGCCGAGTAGTCGCGCAGCACTCTCGCGATTCCTTCCGTCAACTCGCGCGACGGCTCCGAAAGGCGCGCACTGCCCACTTCGAACGTGGAGCGCGCCCCGAGCTTCAGCGTGAGCACATCACCCACGCGCGAGACGGCGACCGACGTGATCCCGAGTTGGCGAAAGCGCGCCTCCTGCACGTCCACGTAGTAGCCCACGTCCGCTGCGGGGACACGGCTGCCGGCGACAATCAGTGAAAGGCGCCGCGCCGCGACCGCAGAGTCCGCGCGCGCAGCATCAACAAGTCCAGCGGGACGCACCATCGAAGGCCGCGTCGTCGCTACGACGCGCTCCGTCTTCGTCGCGCGCGGCTTGAAGCACGCGCTCAGCGAAAGTCCAAGGAGCGCTACGGCAAGCAGTCCCCTCACGCAGCCACTCCGTCGCGCGCACAGAACGCAATAAAGTCTTCAGCAGACAATGGTTTACTGAACAAGTAGCCCTGCCCGTACTCCACGCCGTGCTCACGCAACCAGTGCATCTGCGCCTCCGTCTCCACGCCTTCGGCAACCATCCGCAAACCGAGCGACTGCGCCATGACAATCACGTGCACAATCACGTGGCTCGTGTCCGCACCCGTGACAATCGCCTCCACAAAGCTCTTATCAATCTTGAGCAAGTCCAACTCAAATGTGGAGAGGTACGCCAGACTTGAGTAGCCTGTGCCGAAGTCATCGACGGCCACTTGATGGCCAATCGCACGGAAATAGGTGATCCGACGGCGCGCGATGTCGGTATCCACGAGCGCGCGCTCCGTGATCTCCAGTTTGAGCGATGCCGGCGGCAACTGATGTACGGTCGCGGCGCCCGCCAACGCCGCAGCAAAGCGATCGTCGTGCAAGTCGTGGGAGCCAAGATTGAGCGCGAGACTCACGCCGGGATGCGCGCGCAAGAAATCACCAAGATCACGCATCGCATTCGCGAACACGGCGAGCGTTAGATCCGTAACGATCCCCTCTCGCTCCGCGAGAGAAACGAAACTCTCTGGAGGCACGGCCTCGCCCTGCTCTGTCGTCCAGCGCGCCAGCACTTCGGCGCCGATGCACTTGCCGGTCTGCAAGCTCACCAGCGGCTGATACTGCGCACTGATACGGCCACGAGCGATGGCATCGCGCAGTTGCGTGGCACGACTCATCCGATGCTTCGCGTACCGCAACATCAAGTACAACCACAGCGCAAGCGCAACGAGCCCAAGCGAGCCACCTACAATTACGCCGCGACGGTATCGACTCCAGAACTGATCGAGCGGCTCCACCGCGACCACATCGATCGGCATCTCACCCGACGTGCGTGCGAAGCGCGAAATGGCCAACGCACCGCCGCGATCAATCGTGAGACCCACGGGGAGCGACCGGGGTTCCGGTAGTGCCGCTCCGAGCGGCTGGGACGTCAGACGCAGACCCTCGACCCACAGTCCCGCGGATCGCCCTTCGAGCGGACCGACATCCAACAGCGCGCGCGGGTCAATCGCGACATCGTGATTGCCAAATCGCATCAGAAACAACTGCACGCCACCGACATCGGTATTCGTGCTCGGCCACCACGCCACCACGCCCGAGTCATAGATGCGATCGGCGCGCGGCGGCCGAAGTCCGGCGCCCGAGAGGAATCCCACGCCACATTGCCGATCCACGGCGCGCCAGTAGCCGATGGCCCGAATGTGTGGGCGACTCATCGCGGCGTTCTGCAGCGCCTCCAGATGCCGCGTGCTGCAGCGCGCGTACGGCAACGCCTCGAACTCCCGGAGGAGTGTGCGCGCGTCAAGAATCATCGTCTCGGTGCGTTCACCGAGCACCGTCGCCAAGCTCGCGACCGAGCGCTCATCCGCGGTGACGGAGCGCCGCCATAGCGCCGCGGCAAGCCCGAGCGCGAGACAAAGTACGCCGCCGAGTCCCACGGCTGCGATGCGTGCGAGGGTGACCTCGCGGCGAATCACTTCGTGGCTCGACTCTTGGGCGCTGGCCGCCGCGCCACAAGCAACATCTCGTGCGAGCGACGCGTGAGCGGGTCGTGCGAGAAGCTGTCGTAGGCCGCTTCGAGTTCGAGTCCAGCATCGCCGCACAGCGCAGCCAGATGTGTTGCCGTGTACAGACGCAGACGATGCACGCGACGCTCGACTTTGCGCTTGCTCGTCCACGTGGATTGAACCGTCAGAAACCCGGTGACCGCATCGAACGAGCGCGACTGCGCTACGCGAGTCCCATCGGCAGCGGTCCATTCATCGCCACGCAGGTAGCGATCGGTGAGGCCATCGCGATTGCCGCCCTGCCAGATGAACACGCCACCCGGCTTAAGCACGCGAGCTACTTCGCGAATCACCTTGGCGTCATCTGCAGGATCGTCAAAGAATCCAAAGCTCTGAAACAGATTCACCACCGCGTCGAACCGCTTGCGCCACAGGAACGGCAGCGAACGCATATCACCGCGCGTGTAGCGCAACGTGCGGCTCGTACCGCGCGCCTTGGCGCGCTTGAGCAAATCTTTGGAGAAATCGAGGCCGTCCACATCAAAGCCAGCTTCGGCGAGCAGATGCGCGTGACGTCCTTGACCGCACGCAAGATCGAGCACCCGTGAGCCTGCGGGCAGCGCCATCAACTCCATCAAGCGCATCACCTGCTCACGCTCCGTCACGAGATTGAACACCGGCGAATACTCGTTCACATAGCCGGCGTCAAAGTACGAGCGCCACCAGTCTCCTGGGGGAGCCGTCTTGTCGCGTCCCTCGTCCGTTGTCCGTCGCATTAAAAGAACACCGGCTCTCGATACGCGCCGAAGACGTCTTCGAGCGCGGCTCGAATCTCATACAGCGTACAGTAGCTGCGTGCGCATTCGAGAATAAACGGCACCACGTTCTCTTTGCCGCGCGCTGCGTCGCGCAAGCGGTCAAGGTCTGCCTTGCACTTCGCGGCATCACGCGTCTGACGCAGCGTCGCGAGCTTCGCCGCTTGGTCACGCGCCGCCTGCTCGTCCATCGTGAGCAACGGAATCGTGAGCGCAGACTCGTCGCTCTCAAACGCATTCACGCCCACGATCAAGCGACGATGCTGCTCAATCTCCCACTGCTGCCGCGCGGCGGACTCGGCGATCTTCTTCTGGAACCAGCCGTTCTCGAGACCCTGCACCACGCCGCCCTGCTCTTCCACCTGCGTGAAGAGCGCTTCGGCTTGGGCTTCGATATCGTCGGTGAGCTTCTCGATGTAATACGAGCCGCCGAGCGGGTCCATCACGTTGGGCACGCCGGTTTCGTAGGCGAGCACCTGCTGCGTGCGGAGCGCCACTTCCACGGCGTGTTCGGTGGGCAGCGCGAGCGTCTCGTCCATGGAATTGGTGTGCAGCGACTGCGTACCGCCGAGTACGGCCGCCATCGCCTGATACGCCACGCGCACGATGTTGTTCATCGGCTGCTGCGCGGTGAGCGTCACGCCAGCCGTCTGCGAGTGAAAGCGCATGATGAGCGAGCGCTGACTCTTCGCGCCGTAGCGCTCCTTCATATGCCGCGCCCAGATGCGACGGGCGGCGCGGAGCTTGGCGATTTCCTCGAAGAAATCGTTATGAATGTCCCAGAAGAACGACAGGCGCGGCGCAAACTCGTCCACGTCGAGCCCACGCGCGATGCCCCGCTCGACGTAGGTGAAGCCATCCGCCAGCGTAAACGCGAGCTCCTGCGCGGCCGTGGAACCCGCTTCGCGAATGTGGTAGCCCGAGATAGAAATTGTATTCCACTGCGGTACGTGCTTGGAACCGTACTCGAACATATCAACGATCAAACGCAGCGCGGGCTCAATGGGAAAGCACCAGGCATGCTGCGCCATGTACTCTTTGAGAATGTCATTCTGAATCGTGCCGCGCAGTTGCTCGGGCTTCACACCCTGCTTCTCGGCCGCGGCGATGTAGAAGCACCACAGGATGATCGCGGGGCCGTTGATCGTCATTGACGTGGAGACTTGGTCGAGCGGAATGCCCTCGAACAACGCCTCCATGTCGGCCAGCGAGCTAATCGCCACACCGCACTTACCCACTTCGCCTTCCGACCGCACGTGGTCGGAGTCGTAGCCCATCAACGTTGGAAAGTCGAACGCCACGGAGAGACCCGTTGTGCCGTTCTTGAGCAGGAACTTGTAGCGCTCATTCGTTTCCTTGGCGGAACCAAAGCCAGCGAACTGGCGCATCGTCCACAGCTTGCCGCGGTAACCAGTTGGATGAATGCCGCGCGTAAACGGATACACGCCTGGCACTTCGAACGCGGTGCCGCCTGAGCCTTCGAGGTCGAGGGCCGTGAAGAGCGGACCGATCTCACGATCGGAATTGGTGTACGCGATGTCGCGCTTCTCGCCCTTCTCGTAGCGCGTGCGCCACTGCTCAACTTCGCGGCGCAGCGTATCGAGCTCGGCCTGCATCGCGGCGAGCGTAGGATCGAGATCGGGGATCGAGGTCATCAGTCCTTCCCGGTCAAAGTTCCGGCCGCGACGGCTCGTGCAATGAGCGCCTCAGCTTCGGCCAACGGAGTCGTCGCGCCGCTTTCGAGCGCAGCAATCCGACTATCCAACCACGCAGACAACTCCGCGTCGCGCCACAACCGCGTGCGCACGCGCTGTTCGACGGCATCAACCACACGTTCGCGAAGGCGCGTGCGGCGCCGACGCTGGAGCGTCCCACTCGATGCAAGATACCCGAAATGGCGCTCCAGGGCCTCAACGAACTCGGCAACGCCCTCTCCCGTCGCTCCGACGGTCCGCAGGACGGGCGGTGTCCAGGACTCGGAGTTGGACGATTTCGCGGCCTCGCGGGCGAGCTTCGCGGGGTTCAATCGCTTGAGGTCCACGCCGTGGTGCGCCGGCACATCGCGCATCGTGGCGCCGGAGCGTAAGCCCAGCATCAACTCGATATCGTTGCGTAAACGGTCTGCGCCAGGACGATCGGACTTGTTCACCACGAAGAGGTCAGCGATCTCCATCACGCCGGCCTTGAGTGTTTGAATCGAGTCGCCGCTCTCGGGTACGAGCACGACGGTGCTTGTGTCAGCGAGGCGCGCGATGTCCAGCTCGCTCTGTCCCACG
>JAYUWY010000137.1:0-3921 GCA_043753285.1 Gemmatimonas sp.
ATCGGGGTCGTCAAGCTAATCCTTTGGGAATGCGCGAGATAGGAAGCTGAAGGATACCATTTTGCACGAAATCCGCCAGATTGGATTTATGCGAGGAGAGTTTGTGGATGTCGGGGGGTCACGCCTCTATTACTACGCGGCGGGCACGCGAGGGGCTGGAGATCCGGTCGTTTTGATCCACGGCTTCCCCATGACGTCGCGTTTGTGGAGTGCGCTCGTCTCGCATTTCGCACCGGGGCATCGGCTCATCATCGTTGATCTCCCAGGCTTCGGTCGCAGCGACCCACCAACCGCTGCGCGCGCCAGTTGTGGCGCCCACGCTGCGGCAGTGCGCGCACTGCTTGACGATCTGCAGGTTAATCGCGCGTTCATTGTCGGGCACGGCCTCGGCGGTGGCGTGGCGCAGGCCTTCGCCGTGCAGTGGCCGACGCGTGTGGCGGGCTTAGCGCTCGTGAGTAGCGCCGGATTCGGCGTGCGCCCTCGCGCGATGGCTCGCTTCGCACGCGCACTCGGCCCGTTGGCCCGGCACACGCCACCCGCATTGCTCGCCGGCCTCGTATACGGCTCCGTGCGTCGTGGCTTTGCTGATGTCGAGAGGTCGCGACTCACGCTCGACACCTGTTTGCGCGCATTCACTACCGTGAGCGGACGCGATGCACTCGCCGCAAATCTTGCCGTGTTGGGTTCCTGTGACACCGCGAGTTGGTCCAACCGCCTCGGTGAGCTCGAGGTACCAGCAGCCGTTATCTGGGGCGTGGACGATCCGTTTTATCCCGTCGCTCTAGGAGAGCGGCTCCAACGCGCAATCAAAGGCGCGAGCTTCACGGTGATTCCAGGGGCATCGCATTTCGTGCCCGAGGACAATCCGGACGCGCTGTGGCGCGCGCTCGAGCCGCTACTCGCCCGGGCGGCGGTCTAGGCGCGCTTCATCCACGGCTTCCACTACGCGCTCCACATCGCGCGCGAGTGCGTTGATCTCTTCCGTGCGCGGTCCGTCATCTGCGCGCGACGCAGCACCTGAGCTGCGCAGCTTAAACAAATCCAGGCGCATGGAATCGAGTACAAGCACCGCCTGCTCCAACTGAATCGCGAGCGACGAACGACGTTCGGCCAGATCTGTGAGCGTCGCGCGTTGACGATGCAACAACTCTAGCCGACGTGTGCGCTCGGGCGATTCAATCGTCGAACTCTCCGCCTGCGCAATGCGCACTTCCAGCTTCACGATGGCGTCAGGGCTCGCATCGGTGTCGAGCGAATGCAACGCAATCGCAAGGGTGCGCACGCGTTCCACGAGTGCCTCGACGGTTGGCTCAATCTCCGGCAACAGCGAGCGCTCGCTCTCCGGCAGACGCGCGAGCACTGAACGAATCTTGGCGCGCGCATCGTACGCGTCGCGCACCGCTTGGCCCTGCGCGCCGGCGAGCACATCCGCCGGAACAGCTTGCAGCACGGCCTGCGCCGCGTTGTCTGCGAGCGCCGAGGGCATTTTGGGTTCACGCTGCCGCAATGCGGCGCGATTCGAACCGGGCGCTGCGGGCTCAGCAGCACCGCGCGCACCGGGGCGACGAAACACATCGCGAATCGGGATGCCGTCCGCCCACAACTCCGACAACCGTCGCACGACGCCGTAGCCAATACCAATCGCCGGAAACAACACCCACGGAAACTGCGGCGACGTGATCGCATTAATTGCAGCGAGCATTCCCACCGTCACGATTCCGGCGCCGATGCGCCGACGCACTGCACTGATGCGCTCGTCCGGCGTCTTCTGCTGCAGCATGTACTGACCCATCTGCTGCGCGGCCACGCGCAAATCTTCGCGCTGCGCACGCGGCTGATTGCGCACCTGCTCACGCCAACGCCGCGCCTCTTCACGCCATTCGCGCAGCGCCTCGCGCCCTTCGCTGCGCTTTGACGGATTCGACATCCAATCGTTGGGCAGCTTTGGGAAGTCGGGGCCTGGAACAGGCGTGCGCGACTTCAGGTCTTCGAGCGCGTCCACCGCAGGCGGCGGCACCACGGGCACCGATGACGACGATACGCGCTTCAACGCGTTGCTCGCTCGCGCTTTCGATGCCGGAGTCGGTGCGTCTTCGGCGAGTGCTGCCTTGAACTCATCGGCGGTCTTCCACCGATCATCGCGCCCCTTTGTCAGCGCGCGATCAACGGCGTAGATGAGATTTTCTGGCAAATCTTCGCGCACGTCACGCAACGGCCTGGGACGCTCGCTCAAATGCTTCATCAGCATCGTCGGCGTGTTGCTCGCCTGAAACGGCAACTCGCCAGCCAACATCTGATAACCCACAATGCCCAGCGCGTAGAGATCGGCGCGTCCATCGACTTCGCGCTCACCCATCGCTTGCTCGGGGCTCATATACGCCGGTGTGCCCACGGCGATTCCGGTGGCCGTCAGCCGTTGATCGCCTTCTGCCGCGCGCGCGATGCCAAAATCCGTGACGAGCGCACGGCCCGTATCGCGCTCCAACAGAATGTTGTCGGGCTTAATGTCGCGATGCACGACGCCTTCGCGATGCGCGTACTCCAGCGCTTCGCAGACTTCGCGCAGCACGCGACGTACGACGTCAATGGGCGGCCGCGGTTCGCGATACAAACGTTCGGCGAGCGACTCACCATCCACGAGACCAATCGCCATCCACACGATGCCGTCTTTTTCATCGACGGCATACACGGGCACGATGTGCGGATGCGAAAGCTGCGCAGCCATTTCGGCTTCGCGCAGAAATCGGCGCTTCACTTCATCGCGAAACGCGAGTTCGGGAGGCAGCACCTTGAGTGCGACCTTGCGGCGCAGACGAATGTCGCGGGCTCTGTACACCACGGCCATTCCACCGCGCCCAACTTCCGCTTCGATCTCGTAGTGTCCGGCGACCGCAGCGGCACAGCGCGCAAGCAGCGCGTCGTCAGCCACGGGTCTTGGGTCGCTCAAGACGCGAGAGCTGGTCGCCAACATACACGGCGCTATCCACTTCGCGAGCCAACGCGGCCGCCTGCTCCGCCATCGTCGTCACGTGTTGCCAACTCTGGTTGCCGGCCTTTAAGCGCAGCACGTCGAACTTCAAGTTCTGCAGCGTCAGGCCAACGTTCTCGAGCTTCGCCACGAGATTCGTGCGGCGCTGCTCAATCTCCACAGCACCACGACGCGACCGCTTAAGCAACGCCAGCCGACGCACGCGCGCTTCGCTCGCCTGCACGTCCAGCGGATTCGCCTGCGATTCCAGTACCGTGATCTCTTTGTCCATCGAGGCCGCAGTCGCGCCGTTGAGATCACGATCAATCGCCGTGAGCGCCGTCGCGAGACCCATCACGCTCTCTGCTAACGAGCGCGCCGTCGGCACAACGTCAGGGATGCGCGCCTTCTCGCTTTGCGGCAGCGACTCCACCAAGCGCAGCACTTCTTCGCGATCGAGCAGCGCCTGGCGCGCCACGGCCGCGTGCGGCCCAGAACCGAGCGACACCGCATCGGCCTCCGAGAGCGCACGCATTTCACTTCCCGTCGAGCTCTCCACCGACAACCGACGGCGGCGCGACTTCTCGCGCATCTCGGAACGCTTGTCGCGATCCCAAATCGCCTTCGCGCTGTCCATCGTGTCGGCAGCAACATCGACAATCATCTTGTCGCGCGGCTGACGAAACACATCACGCCAATCGAAGCCATCGCTCCACAACTTCGCGTACTTGTACGCGATATTGATGCCCCAAAACGCCGACACGAACAAGAGATTTGGTCCGCCGAGAATGTTCACGACGAACATCGAGGCCGTGACAAACAAGAACGGCGCCGTCACTTTGCGAAACGCCACCACCGACTTGTGATTCCACCGCGCCCGCTCTTCATCCGTCGGCGCGTCAGGATCAAAATCGCGCGGCGGCGTCCACGTGGCTTGTTGTGACTGCTGCTGC
>JAYUWY010000138.1:0-8037 GCA_043753285.1 Gemmatimonas sp.
CGCGATCGCAATTCAAGATTCAGTAGAGCCGATGCCGTGCCGCCCGCCGGTGATGTGCGATCAAATCCCCTATTGGGATCAGCGAAGCCCACATCGTTGCCCCCAGCAGTCACCGTGTCGCTGAGCGTGCGCACGATGTACACCGTGGGACCGAGTTGGCCTTGGTTGTAACCACGCACGGAGTTCTGACCGCCGGAGTAAAATCGCTCCTGCGGCGGGACGAGTTGCTCGAGCTCGCGTTTAGTCGCCACGTACCCTGCAGACAGCCGCACAGCGCCAATCAGCGTGCGCGAGAGCGGTCGATAAATCGCGTACTCGAGTTGCGTGCGACTAAAATTGATGCGCGTGGCGGGGCGTCCGACGTTGACGGTACCCAGTCGCGATTCAATGGCCCACCGCGAGTCGTTGGTCGCAAACGCGGTGAGCGCTGGCGCCGAGCGAGAGAAGGTCGCGCCCACGGCGTGCATCACGCTGGGCGAGTTGAGCAAGAAGCGATCGTTGAAGCGACACAGACCAAACGTGCCGCAACTCACTGCCGCGTCCGACGTGGTGCGGCCCGCGTCGAAGCGATACGCGAACGTCGTGTTCACGCGCGGCAGGATAGGTCTATCGAAGGTGCCGAGTCCGCCGATGTTCGTTTCGCGAACGTAGCTCTGAAATTCTGTGCGCCGCTCGCTGTACAACGTGCCCACGGGATGCCAGCGATCGCCAATCACGCCGCGCAGCGAGACCGTTGCGCCGACGTAGTAGTTGACCTTCAGACTAAACGTGTCGGCGCGCACGGCCGGCGCGCACAGACCGGGCGCACCATCAAACGGCGCGCCGACGCCGAGTTTGGAGAGGCGCAGATCGAGTTGGAGTCGATGGCCGCGGCTGAGAAAGTTCTGTTCGACGAAGCGAGAGCGCGTGCGAAAGCAGTCGATGGTGCCCCAGCCGCCGCCCACACGGAGCGAGCGGTGGCGGCCTTCGATGAGCCGCACGCGCACGGGCAGCGTGTCGCCGCTCGCGCGGTTGGGCAGTGTGTCAATCGCTACGGTGCGATACAGATCGTACGAATACAGGAGCTGTTGACTCGCACCGACGGCGCGCGAGCTGTACACGTCGCCTTCTTCAAAGCGTAGCAACTCGCGGACGTCCGATTCGCGCAGCGCCGGTTTGCCTGAGTCGTTAGCGGTCATCGCGACTTCGATGCGACCCACGCGAATGAGCGCGCCCGGCGAGAAGACCATCGTCACGCGCGCGCGGCGTGCGGCAGTATCGACGGTGACTTCGCGATACGGCGCACGTGCGCGCGCGTAGCCTTCGGTGCGCAGAATTTGTTGGACCGAGTCGAGCACCGCGACGAGTACGGAGTCATCCAGCGGCGCACCGCGCAGGTTCGCGACCAGCTTGCGCGTGTCCACCAAGCCGCGCGGCACATTCACAAGGCGCACGGTGTCAATCACCACCGGCGGCGCTTCCTTCACCTTGAAGCTGACAATCGCGGTGCGCGGGCTCGTGCGACGCACCGACGACGACGCGGTGGTGCCCGGATAGCCGCGCATGCTGTACCACGCGGCGATGCGGCGCTCATCGCGCGAGAGTTCGAGGGTGTCGAGGCAGGCCGTCGAGCCTACATTCCAGCCGAACCAGCGTCGAAGTCGCCCCGCACGTTCGGTGTACAGAATCTGCTGCAGGTCGAACTTTTTGATGGCGTCGTTGCCGTCAAAGGTCATTTTCTCGACGCGGGGGCGGAATCGCGTGCAGCCGCCGTCCTGGGCCGCCACGGGAGCGGCGACGAGGAGGATTAACAGGGCGACAGCGCAGCGGGCGGCAAGCATTCCTATATTCTAGTACCCTCTCCCAGACATTCCGACCCGGAGTTTTGCCCGATGCGCCGTGCCCTACTCGTTTTCTCCGTCATTAGCATCGCCTGTACCGCTGAGCCTGCTGTCACCACCGCCGACACCGAGTGCTTTGGCACGCGTGTTTTGTCCTTCCGCGACTTGGTGGGTGAAGTGGTGATTCCCTCGGGAGAAGCCTGCCCAACGGGCTCGTTTCAGATCGTCTTTACGCGCGGGCAGGACACGCTCGTGACGCTCACGGAACAGCGCACCGGGACCGTGGGGTTTATTGGCACGTCTGACGTCAATGGGGACGGGCGTGGTGAGTTCTTCGTGGCCACCTACGCAGACGACTCGTCTCGCGCCGGAACGCTGTACGGCTACACCGAGGGCACCAGCGGTATTGAGCGCCTGCCGCTGGCTCCGCTCGACGCCGAGCAGCGCGAAGGCTATGCGGGCAAGGATCGCTTTGGATTCGGCGGCGGAGACGCGCTCGTACGCGCGTTCCCGCGCGGTGTGGCCGGCGACACCGCGTGGTTTGCGTATTCGCACGGTGAGTCGCGCTGGGTGAGCGTCGAACGTCCCAGCTGGGTCCGCTAATCTCTTAACGGTTGCTACGTGCCGCGCGGCTTCGCGCGGCGCGTGGCAGCCGCAGTGAGTGGATCATCGGGCCAGGGATGGCGCGGATAGCGTCCCTTCAAGTCTTTGCGCACCTCGAAGTAGCCGTCGCGCCAAAAGCTCGCGAGATCCTTCGTGACCTGCACGGGACGCCCCGCGGGCGACAACAAATGCATCGTTAACGGTACGCGACCTTCGGCGAGTCGCGGCGTTTCCGTCATTCCAAAACACTCCTGCAGCTTCACCGCGAGCACGGGCTGCCGCGCGTCCGTGTAATCCACACGAATGCGCGAACCGCTCGGCACTTCGATGTGTGTTGGCGCGATGCGCTCGAGTCGTTCGCGCAGCGCCCATGGGAGTTCACTGAGCAAGGCATCGCCGAGTGCGATGCGTGCGAGGTCCGACCAGCGGCGTGAAGAGTGCAGCGAAGGCGCGAGCCAATCCTCGAGGCGCGCCGTGAGTGCTTCGTCGCTCACATCCGCGTACGGCGTTCCGACGTGCGCGTGTGAAAACGCCAATCGTGCGCGCAGCGAGGCGTCGGCGTCGCTCCATGGCAACGCGCCCACGCCGCGCGATCTCACCTGCGTCAACAACGCCGCCGAGAGATCCTCGGCGGTGATGTCTGTGAGTGGACGCTCGCGTAGCACGATAGAACCGAGCTTCTCGAGCTCTGACGCGCGCACTTTGTCGGTGGCGGCGTCCCACTCCACGTGGCGCGTCGTTGTGATGGCGTTCGCCGTCACGCGACGAAGCGTTGCCTCGTCGAGCGGTGCGGCGAGCCAAATGCGACTCTCGCTCGGATCGCCATCGACATCCGCGATGGCAAGGAATGGCGAGCGTCCAAGCGGTTGCTGCGTCGCGAGGCGCGCACCGCGTCCGTTGCGCAGCAAGTAACGCGGCGCGTCACCGCTGCGTCGTTGCGCGACGCGGTCAGGGTAGGCGAGCGCGATGAGCGCGCCGATGTCTTCGAGCGCTTCGTTGGCATCTGATGCGTCGCGCGGCAGTGCGCGTCGGAGTGCTTGCGCTTCTTGCCGCACGCGAGAGGCGCGCGCGTGATCGGTGGTGCCGCGGTCTCTACCGCGCAGCGCATCGACGCGTGAACTGAGGTCTGCATCGTGCTCAGCGGCTTCGCGACGCAGGATGTCGCGTTCGGCGAGCAGCGCCGCCACTTCACACGCGAGCGTCGTCATGCCGAGCGATGCGCCCTGCAACACCAAGTGCGCGAGCCGCGGCGCAATGCCTAGGGCCGCCATCGCGCGACCGTGAGTAGTGACGCGACCATCGACATCCATCGCACCCAAATCGCGCAAGAGCGCCTGCCCTTGAGCGAGCGCACCAAGTGGCGGAGCGTCGAGCCACATCAGCGCGTTCGCATCATGAATGCCCGCGCAAGCAAGTTCGAGCGCCAGCGGCGCGAGGTCTGCTTCGAGAATCTCCGGCGTTGCCCGCGCGGGCATCGACGCGTGTTGCGCTTCGTCCCACAAGCGAATGCAGTGACCCGGCGCCGTGCGTCCCGCGCGACCGCGTCGCTGATCGGCCGACGCACGCGACACGCGCACGGTGGTGAGGCGCGACATGCCGCTGCGCGCATCGTACTTCGGCACGCGGGCGCGGCCACCATCGATCACGACGCGCACGCCGTCGAGTGTCACCGAAGATTCAGCGATCGCCGTGCTGAGTATGACGCGAGGTCCCGGCGCACGCGGTCGCAGCACGCGATCTTGATCTTCGAGCGAGAGCGATCCGTGCAACAACTCCACGCGCGCATCTATCCCAGATTCTTCGAGCGCTGTTCGTGTGCGTTGCAACTCGGCGATGCCGGGCAGGAAGACGAGGATATCGCCTTCGTATGCTTCGCGCGCCGCGCGCACCGCGTTGGCGACGCCGAGGACCGGCGGCACGCCATCGCGAAGCGGGCGCCATGCGGTCGTCACTGGAAACTCGCGGCCCTCGCTCACGATCACCGGTGCCGGAGCACCGTCTGATGCGGCCAACAACTGCGCCACCGGCGCCGCTTCGAGCGTCGCCGACATCACCAGCACGCGCAGATCAGGACGCAGCACCGCGCACGACTCCAACGCGAGTGCCAATCCCAAATCGCTCGTGAGGTGACGCTCGTGAAATTCGTCAAACAGCACGGCGGCCACGCCATCGAGCGAGGGGTCGTCCTGCACCATGCGCGTGAAGATGCCCTCGGTGATCACCTCAACGCGCGTCGCCGCGCTCACGCGCGATTCCAATCGTACGCGGTAGCCCACGGTGCGGCCAACCTGCTCACCCAACAACCGCGCCATCTGTTCGGCGGCCGAGCGGGCAGCCAGGCGACGCGGCTCAAGCACAAGAATGCGGCCATCGCCGCGCCATGCTGCGTCGAGGAGGGCGAGCGGAACGCGGGTGGTCTTGCCAGCACCGGGTGCTGCCACGAGCACAGCGCGCCCACGCTCCGAGAGCGCGGCGTGCACCGCGGGCAGCACCGCATCTATTGGTAGAGCCGGGGCGTTGGACAGAGGCATAGAAGAAACCGGGGCGCGCCGTGCGGCGTACAAACCATCATACTCGTGAGGTAACTTACTTCGATGACGATGCATAGCCCTCGCCACAAAGTGTATTGGTCCGTGCTCCTCGGCGTGCTCGCGCTCGACATCGTGACGAAGCGATGGGCCGAGCGGGCGCTGGAGCTGCACGTGCCCGTTGATGTGTTCGGCAACGTGCTTCGCTGGACGCTCACCTACAACACGGGCGCGGCGATGAGTCTGTCGGTGGGCGAATACTCACGACTGGTATTCAGTGCGATTGCCATTGGAATGGTCATCTATCTGTATTCGCTGCTGAAGCAGTCGCCGCTGACGGCGCGCGCCATTCCGGCGGCGCTCGCGCTGGTGAGCGCGGGCGCGATCGGCAATTTGATTGATCGGCTCCGCCACACGCTGGGCGTGGTGGACTTCATTGATGTGGGCACCGCCTCGTGGCGGTTCTGGACGTTCAACGTGGCCGACATCGGTGTGTCCTGTGGTGCGGTGCTTTTGGCCGTGTTGCTATGGCGCGAGGAGCGCGCAGCGAGTAGCGTCAGCAAGTCCCCTTCAACCGACAAAGCCGCCCCATGACCCAGCGCCGCGATTTTCTCCGTAAGGCCTCCGTTCTCGCAGCCGGCACGCTTGCCGCGGGCTCTTTGGAAGCGCAAGCTGCTGCCCCCGCCGCGCAGGGCGAGTGGGATATGTCGTGGACCGAGCGCGTGACCGGCCGTCACAAGATGGTCTTTGACGCGCATGCGATCTCCGACGGCGTGTGCTTGCATCAGGCGCGCTCTTTCCTGGCTGGCTACAACACGGTGTACGGACTTACCGATAAGGACGTGAGCGCGGTCTTGGTGATTCGCCACGGCGCCGTGCCGATGGTGATGAACGACTCGTTGTGGGCCGACGGATTCCTCGGCGGCGTCACGTCGCTCAAGGATCCCGTCACGAACGAGCCGACGAAGCGCAACCCGTTTGTGAATATTCCGGCCGGCGCGCGCTATTCGCTCACCTGGCCCGACGGTGCGCTCGACACGCTCATCTCGCGCGGTGTGATTGTGCTCGCCTGCGACCTGGCGCTCAGCAACTTCTCGGGTCGTATCGCCACGCATCGCAACATTCCGCGTGCAGACGCGCGCGCGCTGGTGCTCGCCAACCTCATCCCTGGCATCTACCGGATGCCCACCGGTGTGTTTGCGACGTGCCACGCGCAGCAGCTCGGCTGCGGCGTACTGAACGCGGTTTAGTCGCCGCGCCGGTGCCTCGCACCGCGTTTTCTACTGCTAGAGCACTCGTCGTTGGCGCCACGGGATACACCGGTCGCGCCATCGTGGGTGAACTGCGAGCCAGCGGTGTGCACACGACCGCGCATCTGCGTCCAGGGGCAGCGGATGCGTCACTATGGCGCGAGCGTTTCGCGTCGCAGGGTGCCACGGTTGATGAATCGCCGTGGGAACCGGCGGCGATTGCTGCGATGGTTGCGGCGCATCACCCCACCGTGATCTTTGCGTGCCTCGGCACCACCCGTCGTCGTGCGGCGCGTGAGAAGCTGGAGGATCCGTACGAGCGCGTGGACTACGGACTCACACGACAAGTATTGGATGCGGCCGTGGCCTCGGCGTACGCGCCGCGCTTTGTGTACTTGTCATGCATCGGCGCGAACCCTGCGTCGAGCAGCAAATATGTGGCCGTGCGTGGGCGCATCGAACGAGAACTCGCGGCTTCCGGCTTGCCGTATCTCGTGGTGCGTCCGGCACTCATCAGCGGCACCGACCGAGCCGAGCATCGCCCGAGCGAACGCATGCTCGCTATCGCCACGGACGCGGTGCTCGCGGGTGTCGCGGCGTTTGGTGGCAAGCGTGTGCGCGACAAGTATGCCACGCTCACCGGAACGCAGCTCGCCGAGGGCATGGTGGCGCTCGCTCTGCATTCGCGTGAGGCCAAAGTGATTGCCGACGTCGCCGACATTCGCGCGGCAATCACGGAGCGCGTGTGAGTAAGCAGTACGACAAGGCGTATTTCGAACAGTGGTATCACGATCCCGCGCGCCGCGTCATCACACCTGCAGCAGTCGCGCGCAAAGTGCGCCTCGTGCTCGGTATTGCCGAGGCACTGCTTGAGCGCCCCGTGAAAAGCGTCCTCGATGTGGGCTGCGGCGAAGGCGCGTGGCGCGAGCATTTGCGTCGCGAGCGACCGGGTATCCGCTACACCGGCGTGGAGTCGAGCGAGTACGTAATCGAACGCTTCGGCCGCACACGCGACATTCGCAGCGGAAGCTTTGGTTCGCTCGGCGAGGTGTCGCTCGAAGGTCCGTACGATGTGATTGTCGTCTGCGATGTGTTGCAGTACGTACCGGATGCTGAGCTGGCGCCTGGCCTCGCGGCATTGTCGTCGTTGCTCGGCGGTGTGGCCTATCTCGAGGCGTATACCACCGACGACGAGATCGAAGGCGATCGCGCCGCGTGGCACGAACGCTCGGCCGCCGCATACACGCGCCACTTCAGGAAGGCGGGACTCACCGGTGTCGGCATGCACTGCTGGGTGGGCGAAGAATTGCGCGACCACACGGCCGCGCTCGAACGCCGCTCGTAAACGGCGCGCATGACACAGCTCAAAGTGTGTTGTATTGCGAGTATTGCCGAAGCGGAACTCGCTGTCGCCTCAGGCGCCGATGCACTCGGCCTTGTGTCGGCGATGCCGAGCGGGCCCGGCGTGGTTGATGACGCCACGATTCGCGAAGTCGCTCAGTGGGCGCGCGGACGCGCGCGCACGTTCTTGCTCACGTCGCGCACTGACCCTGACGCGATTGCTGAGCAGGTGCTCGACTTGCAGCCGCACACGGTGCAACTCGTTGACGCGCTGCCCTCTGGTGCGCACAAGCGTCTGCGCGCGCTCGCGCCATCCGTGCGCATCGTGCAGGTCATCCACATGCGAAGCACCGCCGATGTTGACGAAGCGTGCGCACTCGCTCCGTTCGTCGACGAGATTTTGCTCGACTCCGGCAATCCCGCGGCCGCCGTCAAGGAACTCGGCGGCACGGGCCGCGTGCACGATTGGGCACTCAGCGCACGGATTGTGAACGA
>JAYUWY010000139.1:0-3920 GCA_043753285.1 Gemmatimonas sp.
ACAGAGGGCACAGAGAGCACAGAGTACTACAACTGCTTTTAGGGAGCTCGCACCGAAATGTCGGTGCGAGCCCCCTTAAGATTTTGTAGTTCTCTGTGAACTCTGTGCTCTCTGTGGTGAATAGCAGTCCGCGGTTACTGCGGAACGCGCCGCCCACTCACGCGCGACCCATCACCAGGCATCGACCACTCGCCCGTGAACGTGTCGCCTTCGAACACGATGTTGATTGTCGCTTCATCACCAGTCGGAGCGGTGATCTTGATCATCATTGAGTTGCCCGCGCGCGTCGCCTTGTTGATCGGCATCGTCGGGAACGCCTCGCTGGTGAGCGTGCCCGTGTACTCGTCGCCCTGCACGAGACGCAGATCCATCAGGAAGTCGAACGCCTGACCCTGCGCGGTGAGCGCGACGGTCCAGCGGCCCACCGGGTTCACCGTCGCGACTGGCGCGGGCGCCGGTGCAGCCATGACCGGAGCGGGGCTCGGCGCAGTGGCCACTGGTGTGGCCTTCGCGCAGGCGGTGGAGAGCAGTAGCGCGCTAGCAAGCGCGCCTAGTGAGTGGATACGCATCGTCGGACTCGGGGCAAAAGGTTGGGGCACCGCGGACGCACAACTATACGAAACGCGACGCCGTTGCGACAGCCACGGTAGATTCTTCGCGATGTCCCTCTCCCCAGAAACGCTCTCCCACGACGACGACGTCCAGCGGTCCTCCGCTGCCGCCGCGCGCATGCTGACGCTCATTGCGTTCGCCGAGTTGCTGGGCATGGCGCTGTGGTTTGCGGCGAGTGCGGCAGCGCCGCAGCTCACCGCACGCTGGGACCTCACGCCGTCGCAGGTGGGCGGGCTCACCACCGCCGTGCAGTTGGGCTTTGTGTTTGGCACCGCCGTGCTCGCGGTGCTCAACCTCGCCGATGTGCTTCCCGCGCGGCGATTGTTTGCCACGAGCGCGGTACTCGGCGCCGCGTCCAATCTGCTCATTCTTTCTGCACCGTCATACGAGTGGGCGCTCGCGGGACGCGCGCTCACCGGTGCGTTCCTCGCGGGTGTGTATCCGCCGGCGATGAAGATGGCCGCCACATGGTTCAAGGCGCGACGGGGCATTGCGATTGCGACGATTGTCGGCGCGCTCACGGTGGGCAAAGCGTCGCCGTATCTCTGGAACGCGGTGTCTGGCGTTCCGCTCGCGGTCCCCATCCTCGCGGCATCTGCATCCGCGCTCGTTGCCGCGTTGATCATCTTCGTTGGGTATCGCGACGGTCCGTTTGCGTTTCCGTCGCGCAAGTTTTCCTGGGGTCTCATTGCCGACGTTGTGCGCGCACCGCGCTGGCGGCAGGCCACGGGTGGATACCTCGGGCACATGGCCGAGTTGTATTCGTACTGGACGTGGATCCCCATGTTTCTCGCGGCGAGCGCGTTGGCTGCGAATCCCGCACGCGACACAGCCGTGCCGTGGGTTGGCATCCTCAGCTTCTTCACGATTGCCATCGGCGGCATTGGTTGTTTGTGGGGCGGCCTGATGGGCGACAAGATTGGTCGCGCGCGCATCGCGTCGCGCTCGATGCTCGCGAGTGGAGCGATTGCACTCGTGATTGGACTGAGCTTTGGACGCAGTCCGTGGATCGTCGGGACGCTCGCACTCGCGTGGGGATTCTTCGTGATTGCGGACTCCGCACAGTTCTCGGCGCTTGTCACAGAATCTGTGGAACCGCACGCGGTGGGCACCGCGCTCATGGTGCAAACGTGTTTAGGATTCTTGCTCTCCACCATCACCATTCAACTCATTCCGCCCGTGGTGGCGTGGGTGGGATGGCAGGGTGCGTTTGTGATGCTCGCCGTTGGTCCCGCGCTGGGCGTGCTTGCGCTGCGGCCACTTGTGCGTGCTGAACGCGCAGCAAGAGCATGAAGATTTCCATTCGTGCACTGCTCCACAGCTTTGACGACGGGCGCGATCGCGCGGCGTTTTATCGGCAGTGGCGGGTGATGTTGAACGCAGGCATGCCTCAGCCCGACGAGCGCGTGCGCGCGGCGATGTACTTCGAGCCGTTTGAGCGTTCGTTGCTCGCGATGGGCGAAGAGAGCGGCAAGCTCGAAGATGTGCTCAATCATCTCGCGGATTTTCATGCGCGCCAGCACCGCCTCATTCTCAAAGTGAAGCAGTGGTTGGCGTATCCGATGTTTGTATCGCTCGTGGCCGTAGTGCTGCTACCTCTGCCCCTCGTGTTTCAGGGCCGAGTGAACGCGTACTGGGCGGCCGCACTCTCCGGACTCGCCGCGTGGTTTTTCCTCGGCGGAGTCCTACTTGGCCGCCTCGCGCAGCGATTCCAGCAGCGGCCAGCCTATGTGCGCGCTCGATTCGCGCGGACGTTGGCGATGTGCATCGCGGCGGGTTTACCGCTTCCGCGCGCGGCGCTTCTCGCGGCCGGCGCCGCGGGCCACGAGGCGCTCACCCTGCACGTGCGATCAGTGGGCGAGCGCCGCTTAGGGGAGCAGCCGCTCAGCGTCTCGCTCGCTGGTGCGCCCACCCTCACGCCCGACTTCTACGGCGCCCTGCTCGTGGCCGAAAAGACCGGCGACTACGCCACAACTGTGGGTCGTTTGGCCGACCTTTACGAGGACGGCTTTAGGTAGATTTGGGGGTGACAGCTAAGTCCAATTCGGCGCTGGGCGCGATCGCGCTCGCGACCTTCCTGACACTGGTCCCCATCACGCTGCTCGCCCCAGGGCTCACTGAGCTCGTGGTGGACGGGCACGGGGGGACGCGCTTTCAGGCGCATTTGTTTGTCTCGTTCAATCAGCTCACGGGCATTCTCGCTGTGCCGATTGCGATGGCCCTGCACCGCCGCTGGCCGCAGACGCGCCGCTGGGTGGTTGGCCTTCTGATACTTGACGCGATTTCGTTTGTGGGAATGGGCGCCGCGAATACGCTCACCGGTTTGTTCATGTGGCGCGCGGTGGATGGTATCGCGCATTTGCCGGCGGTGACGTTCTTGATGATTTCGGCCAACCGCAGCGGTGGTGAACGCCGTGGTGCATCGCTGGGCATCGTCGCCGGCGCGCTGATGATCGGCGTGGGCATTGGCGCGCCGATTGGTGGTGTACTCATCGATCGCGATCCGGGCAGCGTGTATCCGATTGGTGCGGTGCTGTTGCTCGTCGCTGCCGTCTCTGCGGCCTTTGTGCCGGCGACGTCATCGCCGACGCGCGATCCCGCCGCGCGCTACAAGTGGGATCGCACGCGCCTCGTGAGCTGGATGCCGTTGGCGTATGGATTTGCTGATCGGTTTCTCATTGGCATCTTCGTCTCCAGCTTTACGCTGTTCCTCACCGAAGTGCATGGTGTGGGCGCCGCGACGCGCGGCATGCTGATGTCGCTGTTCTTGTTGCCGTTTGCGCTGCTCTGTTGGCCCGCAGGCAAACTGGCTGATCGTATTGGGTGGTTTTGGCCGCTCATCATTGCCAACGTCGCGTTTGGTGTGGTGTACGCGACATATGGATTCTTGCCACTCGCGTGGTTGCCGCTGGCGATGATTGCCAGTGGTGTGCTGAGCGCGTTGATGTTTGCGCCGAGTTTGGCATTGGTGAGTGACTTTGCACGGCGCGGTGCGGGTGAAGGATTGTTTGGCAGCTTCCAGGTGGCTGGCTCGTTTGGATTTTTGGCGGGCCCGCTCGTGGGCGGCATACTCGTGGAAGTGCTGCGCGATGCAAGCGGCGCACCCGCCTGGTCGCTGATTTTTGCGAGTGTGGGCATTCTGCTGTCGATTGGCGGCCTCGTGAGCTATCGCGTGCTGCGCGCCGTGGCGCTGAGCGATGTGCTGCCTCCGGCCACGGGTCGTCGCGGCGGCGTGGTGAATGCACCGGTTTTGCCAGAGACGATGGCGTCGCGCGGCAACGCGGTCTCGCGTACGCTGGCGATCACAG
>JAYUWY010000140.1:0-1954 GCA_043753285.1 Gemmatimonas sp.
TGTCGCGCCTGCGGTACGCGCGAGATCACGACACTGATCGACTACGACGCTTTCTGCGGCGTGACGGTCGCCATGCAGGAGGTTGAAGATGGTGTGAACCGGTTGCTCGACGAGTCCCATGACGACGAAATCACGCCCCGCGCCCTCGCGACCCGACTGTCGTCGGGTGCGCCGCCCGTGGTGCTCGACGTTCGCGAGCCGCACGAGTGGGCGCTCGTGAGTATTCCGGGGGCGCGCCTCGTTCCGTTGAGTTCACTCCCGCGCGCCGCGCACGCGCTCGATCTGAGCGAAGAGCATGTCGTGTACTGCCACCACGGGATGCGAAGCGCCGCTGCGGTGAGCTGGTTGCGCGACCGGGGATTCGTCCGCGTACGGAATCTGACGGGAGGCATCGACCGGTGGAGCCTCGACGTGGACGCCACGGCGCCGCGATACTGACGCTCACCTCAATGACCCGCTAATGCTCGTCCCCGTGCTCGCGTCGGTCGCCGCTGCGGCGTGTGTGCTGCGACTGACTGTCACCCGCCGACGCGAGCGCGCCTACGCCAGGCTAAGGCCTCCTGGCGCAGATGGCATCGTGTCCGGAGCGGAGGGATTCAGCCTTCAGGGATCGAACGGGCGTGCGATCCTGCTCCTGCATGGCTCTGGCGACACGCCGCAGACGCTTCGCTATCTGGGCGGTCGATTGCATGACGCCGGTTTCACGGTGGTTGCTCCTCTCCTTCCCGGCCATGGTCGCGGACTCAGGAACTTCGCTACCGCGACCGCCTCCGAGTACGTCGCGCACGCGAGCGCCGAGCTGGCAACGCTGCGCGAGGCGAACACCTGGGTCGGTCTCGTCGGGCTGTCGATGGGAGGCGCGCTCGCGGCACGGCTCGCGGCGGAGAACGGAGAGGTGCGCGTTCTCATACTGCTCGCGCCATACCTCATCGCGTCACCGAGGGTGCGCGCCATCGCCTGGGCGGCGCCCATCCTGACGCTGGTGCTCCCCTACCTGAATGGACGCGGTGGCTCGTCCGTGCACGACCCGGTCGCGCGCGACGCGAGCTATGCCTACGGAGTGTTCCCGCCGCGCGCCGTACGCGCCCTGGTCGCAACCGCGGACGCTGGGCGACGTGTGCTCCGAGATGTCACGGCGGCCACACTGGTGGTAAACTCGCGTGAGGACAATCGAATACCCCTCGACCTCGCCGAGGCAGCGACGGCGACCCTGAAGGCCCCCACCGAGCGACACTGGGTCGCCGGGTGCGGGCACGTCATCACGGTGGATTACTGTCGTGACGCCGTGGCCAGACTAGTCCTCGACTTTCTCGCGCGCCACGCCGACTGAACGAACGGCGGCGTGGCGCGCGGAGTCCGCTCGGTCAGCCCGAGACGCGCTCCACGATGTTCTCGCCGAACTCCTTGATCGCATCCGCGCCGTGCGAGACCGCCGTCTGCGCCTGCTCGACCACACCACTGGCGACGCGCTTCACACGCTCGAGCGGCGATGCCGACTTGCGGCGCGCACCACTCTTGGACTTCTTCGCGCCGCCACGAGGGGCCTTCTTCGCGGACGTGCGCTTGGGTGCCGCGGCGCTCTTGGTGCGCAAACGCCTGGCCGCAGACTTCTTCGCGCCGCCCTTCTTCGCGGCGCCCTTCTTCGCGGCGCCCTTCTTCGCAGCGCGACGCGGCGCGGAACTCTTGCTCGCCGACTTCTTCGCCGTCCGCTTCACTGCGCGCTTCACGGTGCGCTTCTTCGCGGCGCTCTTCTTCGCGGCGCTTTTCTTCGCCCCGCTCTTCTTTGCCGATGAGCGCTTGGCGCCACGCTTGGCGCCACCGCGGCGCGCCGAACTCTTACCAGCGCTCTTCTTGCTGCTACTCTTTTTCTTCGTTGCCATCGCTGCGTCTCCTCTGCCAGTTGGTGGCTCTTGGTGCTACGCGAATCGTGGACGTCTGCGCAATATTCGGGCGC
>JAYUWY010000141.1:0-1953 GCA_043753285.1 Gemmatimonas sp.
GGCCGGTGCCACGACCAGAATCCACTGATTCCCGATGCGGTGTATCTACTCGTTCGGCGAGGCAGTGATTTCGCCATCGCCGACATCGTCTACCCGCAGGGCGGCACGCTCACCGGCGTACTGCGCGAGCTCGCACGGATGCGGAAGCAGTCGTCTCCCCCACTTGAGGTTCAGCACTAATGCAGCTGCCTGACCGCACGCCCATCGGCACCATCATTCTCGCGCTCGGCATTGCGGCTGGCGGATTTCTCGCCGGCCACGGTGTCGTGCGCGCAAAAGCCGCAGAACGCTACGTCACGGTGAAGGGCGTGGCCGAGCGCGAAGCCACTGCGGACCTCGCCATCTGGCCGCTGCGTGTCGTCACCGCGAGTGATGATCTCGCGCGTGCCAACACGGATTTGCAGAGCAGCGTGACGCGCATCAAGCGCTTCCTCGCACGGCACGGCGTCGATACCACGCAGATCACGCTGCAAGACTTCGCCGTGCGCGACAAGCAGGCGCAGGAGTACGGCGGCAATATGGGCGGTCCGCGCTATCTCATCACGCAGACGGTGCTCGTGCGGAGCACAGAGCCCAACGTGGTGGCCGTGGCAAGTCAGCGCGTCGCCGAGTTGGTGACTGAGGGCGTCGTGCTCTCCAGCGGTGAGCAGTACGGCAACGGTGGCCCGTCGTTCGTGTTCACCGGACTCAACGCGCTCAAGCCCGAGATGATTGCACAGGCCACCGCGCGTGCGCGCGAAGCGGCGCAGCAGTTCGCGGAAGATGCTGGGAGTTCACTCGGCGGAATTCGTCAGGCGAACCAAGGCTACTTCGAAATTCTCCCGCGCGATCAGGCGCAGGGGATTCAGGAAGCGAGCCAGGTGAGAAAGACGATTCGCGTGGTGACGACGGTGGAGTATCTGCTGAAGTGACGTTGATGTCAAAACCGCGATTCGTACTCGGAGCGATCTGCGCGCTGCTCGCCGCTTGCTCGCCAACGGAGCCGGATGAGCCGGCGCTCGTCATCGAACCGGTGGAGACGTTTTACCAGCCGTTTTACGATGATTTTCTTATTGATTCGCCGGTGGCGGTGGCCCTGGCGATCGACGTGACTGTTAGCAACGTCTCCGATGAGTCCGTCTATCTAGACCGCTGCCGTCCGAGCGACATCCTGCCATCGTTCGACATTCGCGGCGATGACGGTCAGCGAAGTGTGCTTCTCTCCGAGCGCGTGTGTATCTCGGCGCCGCCATACGAGATTCCAGCCGGAACGCAGCGAACGCTCGTTTTCTTCTCGCATCGCGAAATCGGATGTAGTCCGTGGTCGTGCTTGAGCTTCGAGAGCAAAACCAGCGGCTACCATCGCCTCGTTCTCTCGAGCGACGGCAGGCGGTACTCGTCCCGGCGATTCTACCTGCGAGCGCCGCGCTACACCTACGAGTGACGGGCAGCGCGTGAATCTGCGGTGTCCGACCGCCTAACACAACGAGGGGAGCCATTCGGCTCCCCTCGTTGCGCGTTTACGGCTTCGGCAGCACCGGCCCCACGCTCTCCACCGGCGGCGCGCTCGCCGCCGGTCCCATCCCAATGCCGCTGATGTTGCCGGCGGCATCCAGATTGACGCGGATTAAGAAGTCACCCGGGAACAACGTCATCTTCGACGTGCGCCAGTACTGACGCTGTCCGTTGCGCATGTTCCAGCGCTCTTCGACGACGGTCGTTTCGTCGCCAGCACGTGTGCCGAGCGTGGTGAGCCCCGCGACGAGGCCTTCCTTGCCGCCAAACTGTTCGAGCACGGCGGGCGTCATGCGCGCAATCAGGCTGTCGGCTTCACCGTTCAACACGAAGAGCGCGGCGGCGCGTACGCGCTCGAGTGAATCGGCCGGAAGGGCAGTCTGCGCGGGGGCCGTGGCCGGAACTGCAGTCTGCGCGGAGGCCACTGCGGGAAACACGATCGCGGCGGCGAGCACAAAA
>JAYUWY010000142.1:0-1953 GCA_043753285.1 Gemmatimonas sp.
GGCACAATTAGCTCCACGGGTCTGTTCACTGCTGGCACAGTCGCCGGCACGTTCACCAACACCGCACGCGCCACGAGCGGCGCAATCTCTGGCTCGGCGTCGGTCACTGTGGGTGCAGGCGCACTCGCGTCCGTCACAATCACGCCGCGCCCCGTAGTGCTCTCCAAGAGCAGCACGCAGCAGTTCACGGCAGTGGGCCGCGATGCCGGCAATAACGTGGTCACAATCACACCGGTGTGGTCGGTTGTCGCCAGCGGTGGCACCATCAGCAACGGCGGACTCTTCACCGCGGGTACCACGGCAGGCACCTTCACCAACACCGTGCGAGCGACGAGCGGCGCGGTCTCGGGCACAGCCACCGTGAACATCACGACGGGTGTGGTGCTCGCTCCCGTCAACCTTGGTTCGGCAATTAACTATGTCATCCTCGCGAAGTCGGCCATCTCCAATGTGCCCACGTCGGCGATTACGGGTGATCTCGGTATCAGTCCTGCTGCCGCCACGTTCATCACCGGATTCTCCCTCACGCTTCCTGCGGCGAGCCCGTTCTCGACGTCCGCGCAGGTGACCGGCAATGTCTATGCATCAGACTACGCCACACCGTCGCCCACGAACCTCACGACGGCCGTGAACGATATGCAGACCGCCTACACGGAAGGTTCAGGGCGCGTGAATCCGGACTTTACCGAACTCGGATCAGGCAACATCGGTGGGTTGACGCTGCCCCCGGGACTCTACAAGTGGTCCAACACCGTGACGATTCCCTCGAATGTCACGCTTAACGGAAGCGCCACGGACGTGTGGATCTTTCAGATTGCTGGCGGCATCACGCAGGCTTCTGCCACGCAAGTGCAGTTGACCGGCGGTGCTCTGCCAAAGAATGTCTTCTGGGTGGTGTTCGGCGTCGTCTCCGTCGGTACGACGGCGCACATGGAAGGCGTCATTCTCTCGCAGACTTCCATCACGCTCGACACGGGCGCGTCCGCCAACGGGCGCTTGCTCGCGCAGACTGCGGTGAGTCTTGCTGGGAATATCGTAGTGAAGCCCGCGCCGTAAGGTTTGGGCAGGTCACGGTAGTACAAAGAGGTCGTCGCGAGACGACCTCTTTGTATTTCGCGCATTCATATAGTAAGTGCAACACATCGCCCACGCCCCAAAGCGGGTTGGGTGACCTGGGGCAGGCTAGGCTTCAGTTCTCCTCGAAGAGACAGGACGCCATGACCTACATCCAGATCACCGCGCACGAAAGGTACGCCGTTTGGGCGCTGCGCAAGCGCGGCTACACGCCGGCGGCGATTGCGCGCGAACTCAATCGGCACCGCAGCACCATCACGCGGGACGCACTTCTCCGAGGCGGAGTGGACGTTCGTCGAAGAACTCATCCGTGAGCACTGGAGCCCCGAGCAAATCGTGGGCTAGTGTGCGCGCTTCGGCATTCTCGTCATGAGCCACGAGACGATCTACCGACACGTGTGGGCCGACAAGAAGCGCGCGGGCACGCTCTACACGCACCTGCGCGTTATCACGAAGAATCTGAGCAAGCGCTACGGCACCTATGACAGTCGTGGGCGTCTCGCGGGGAAGCGGCACATCTCCACGCGGCCAATGGAGGCGGAGCATCGCACGCGCATCGGCGACTGGGAAGGCGACACCGTGTGCTACCTCGCGACGCCGCATCACGCCTGGGAGCGCGGGAGCAATGAGAACGTGAGCGGCCTCGTCCGGCAGTTCCTGAAGAAGGGCGTCTCGATGGAACACTTGACGCAGCGCGACTGCCAACGCATCGCAGACAAACTCAACCGCCGACCGCGCAAGCGACGCGGTTTCAAAACGCCGGAGGAGGTCTATGCCGCGCAATGCGCATTGTTGCACTTCACGGTTGATTCTACACGGAGGCGCCGCGCGAACGTTGGGCCCAGAGGGCGCGCCGCGCAACGGAACGGTGACGGGCCG
>JAYUWY010000143.1:0-3917 GCA_043753285.1 Gemmatimonas sp.
CCAGTGCGCACGCAACCGCGCGCGTTGATCACGGCGCTCTTGGCAGACCAGCCGAGCGCGGCTGCGCCGTCGAGAATGATGCGATTGTTGGGCGAGTGCGCGTCGTCGGGCACAGTGCGCGCGTGCAGCTCTTGCTCGACGCGCGCAAACACGCTGTGCATTGCCGCGACCGACATGCCATCGGCGCCGTGCGAGCGCGTCCACTCGTCCAGCACCCAGTCGGGCGTGCGGAGCATGATCATCCAATTCACGGTCGTGCTGCCGCCAACGCTGATGCCTTGGACCATGGCCACGCCGAGATCGTCTGTGGTGCGAAATCCACCGTCGGCATAGAGGCGTTCGAACATCGGGCCTTCGTTCTCGGTGAAGTCGGCGCCGTGCACGAGCTCGCCGCTTTCGAGAATGAGCACGTCGTGTCCGGCTTCGGCGAGTCGAGCGGCCGCCGTGGCGCCGCCAGCGCCTGTGCCAATGACCACAACGTCTGCACGCAGCGTATTGCCGTCGAGCACGAGAGTGGAGATCGGCGATGCGGCCGCAGGTTGGCGATGCACGGACGCCGGATCTGGTGCGCGCAGCACAGGCTCGTCGTCACTCGGCGTTCCGGTGAGCGCGCCTTCCCACGACACGCTTGGGCCGCGCGAGAAGTACGCGCCGCGGTAGCCGACTTCGCGCTGCGCTGGTGCGCCGCCGTATTCAATGAAGAGCACGAGTTTGCGCACCGACTGCACGATGGTGCGCATCAAGGGGATGCGCGCGTGAATGAACGCGGCGAGCAGTTTGGCGCGCTGTGCGGGTGCGAGCTGCGCGAGCGGTACGGGCGGGAGACCGGCCGCGAGTGCTGCGCCGCGGGAGCCCAGAATGGAAATCGCGATGGCGATGTCGCGCCGCTTGCGGGCGGGGAGGCGGCCGATGCGAGCGACCACAGCGTCCACGAGGGCGGTGCCGCGGGACTCGTCATCGAAAGCGTGCGGAACCACAGTCGCGGCGATGGCGCCGAGGGTAGCGCGCTGGTCAGCGGAGAGCGGGGAGGGTGAGCTCACGCCGGATATTATATAGAAGGGGCGGCTGGTCGGTGCTGTGTGACCCCCGCACAATCATATGAGTGGCCTTGCGATGGTCAACTGCCCATATTCCGGCCAATGTCCCGTTTAGCGACGGCTGGCGAATCCGCGACCCTGTCGCGGGAGCTTTCGGATTTCCTGATCGAGTTCTCGATTGGTCTCCATAAGAACGCCATCTATCCGGCCGGACATCCGCTGTTGGAGAACACCACCGCGGAGTTGAGTGCTCGCCTCGCGACGCTACTCAAGGAGCGGCCCGCGCTGTCGTTGGGTGTCGCGCGACATCAGCTCATCATTGAAGGCGTCGCCACGGATAACGGCAATCCGGTGCTGCGCGAGCTCGCGACGCGTTTGCACAAGCATCACCTGGGTGCCGTGAAGTTCAGCGCCGGCGTCACCGAAGATGAGCTGACGGACATGCTCTCAACTGTGTCTGTTGATGCCGGACGTTTGCCGCGCCCACTGGGACTTGAAGGTCCCGAGGTGCTCACGCAGTGGCCGCACATTCGCCTGTTCGCGCTGACGTTCGCGCAGTTACAACTGCTCGAAGAAGATCCGGGCGGTGACGAAGACGGCTCGGGCAGTCGCGCGGCGGGACTGTGGGTGGGACTCGCGCGCGCTGCTTTGATTTCACAAATGGACAAGCTCGACACGGATGATCCGGCCGGCGTGGATCCTGCTGTTGTGGCGCAAGCCATTGAAGAGCACAAGCGCGACGCAGCGTACGATCAAGTCGTCGTCGGCTATCTGCTCCAAATCGCTGAAGAGCTCAAGAACAAGTCGGGCCGCGAAGCCGCCGCGTTGCAGCGGCGGATCTCGCAACTCATTTCGCAGTTGTCGCCCGCCACGCTCGAACGTCTCGTGCAGATGGGTGGCAATCGCCGCCAGCAACAGAAGTTCGTGATTGACGCATCGCAGGGCATGGCGTTGGACGCCGTGATTGAGCTTGTGCGCGCGGCGTCAGAGACGTCAGGACAGAACGTGTCGCACTCGATGGTGCGCATGCTCTCCAAGCTTGCGGCGCACGCCGAGTCGGGTACGCCGGCCGCACGCTCGCAGGCCGACGGTGCGTTGCGCGATCAAGTCAAACAGATGATGGACGGATGGGAGCTCGACGATCCGAATCCCGATGGCTATCGCATCGCGCTCGAGAAAATGGCGGCGGCGGAGTCTACGGCAAAGCACACGGTGGCTGCGTATCCGATTGAACCCGAGCGCTTGCTCGCGATGGGCCTAGAGATCGAAACGCTTGGCGATCAAGTGTGGCGTTCGGCAGACACGATGGGCGCGCGCGAAGATCTAGCGCCGCTGCTCAACTTGGTGGACAACGCGCCATCTATGTGGATGCGCGACACGCTGTGGCGACACGTTGCGACGCCTGCACGTTTGCACGCACAGCTCTCGCGCGATCCGCTTCCGTTGCAAACACTGGAGCGGTTGGTGCGTCGTTTAGGTGTAGCCGCCGCTGAGCCGCTGCTTGATGCGCTCGAGGACACGACTGACGAGAAGCGCATGATTGCGCTCGTGCAGTTGTTGGAGCGCGTTGACGCGCCTGCGGGACCAGAGATTCTGCGGCGTTTGCCGGGAATGCGTTGGACCTTAGTGCGACCGATGCTCGCGCTCTTGGGCCGACATCCCGAGTGGCGTTCTGGCTACGATGCCACGCAGTGGATGGATCACCCCGATGCGGCCGTGCGCCGCGAAGGGTTGCGACAGCTCTTGCGCACCACAGACTCGCGCGACGCGGCGATTGTGCGCGCGCTGGTTGATGCAGACGAAGGCAATGTGCGACTCGGTCTTGGCGCCGCGATGACCAATTGTCCCCGCGACGCAGCGATGGTGCTGCGCGCGCGTGCCGATGAAGTACTGCTCTCGCCAGATTTGCGCGCGTTGGGCATTCGCGCGCTGAGCTCCAACCGTGCACCGGATACTCCGACGTGGCTGGCTGCTCGCGTGGTGCGCATGGGCAAGATCATGAAACGCGAGTCGCTGGTATCGAAATCGCCTGAAATGCTCGCGGCGCTCGAAGGGCTTGCCATTCACTGGCGCGATCACGCAGCAGCAACAACTCCGTTGACACTTGCGGCGGCGAGTTCCGATGCGGAAATCGTGAGCGCCGCCGCGATGACCGCACGCTCGACGGTGCAGATGGTCGCTGTGGCCACGGAGGAGACGTGAGCGAGCCAGTAAAGTTTCTCACGGCATTCGCGCAGGCGTTGGCGACGATGTCGCTGTACCCAGAAGGCCACCCGGCGCGGCAGAAGGGCATTGATGGAGCCTTCGAGCGCTTGGGCCTCCTCCAAGAAACAGATCCGAAGCCGCGCTTCTCATTTCTTGGTCACGATGTCGTCTATGGCGAAATCGCGCTCCGCGAACTCGGCGATTGGGATTGGGGCGTGCGACTCTCGGATGCTGGCGTGCAGCGCGTGGAGTTCCAGCGCGGCACGTCGCGCGACGAATTTGAGCTTTTCTTAGAGGAAGTACTCGCGCGCATTACGCTGCAAGCCATCGATTCAGCGACGCGCAGTCCCGAGAAGCGTTCGACAATTAAGTTCGGCGCGATTGGCGTGAAGGGCACGGACGAGGCGCGGCTCATTATTCCCGCGGCGACCACAAACTTCACGTACACACTGAGCGAAGAAGCACAGACAGTGGAGTGGATGCACAACGAAGTGCAGACTACGGGAGAACTGCCGCTGTTTGAGGCGGAATCGGTGGTGCGCTCGCTGTCGCTCGCGATGCACGGCGATCGCAACATCGTGTTGCCGTTGATTCAAATGAAAGAGTTCGACCAATACACGACCACGCACTCGCTCAATGTGAGCGTGCTCACAATGGCGCTCGCTGAGTGGATGG
>JAYUWY010000144.1:0-1950 GCA_043753285.1 Gemmatimonas sp.
AACGCCTACGTGCCGCTCAGCGGTGCGGCGAATCGCACCATCGAAGACATCCTCGATGAATTCGAATCCGTGCGCGAAGCCACGGTCACGATGTTTTCCGGATTGCCGTCGGACGCGTGGATGCGTCGCGGCAATGCATCCAACAGCGTGATCTCAGTGCGCGCACTCGCGTGGATTACGTCGGGGCATTTGTTGCATCACATGGGTGTGATTCAAGACAGATACCTCTAGAAGACGTGAGACGTGAGAGTTGAGACTTGAGAGGGCCCGCTCCGAAATCTCGGCGCGGGCTCTCTCAAGTCTCACGTCTCAACTCTCATGTCTACATGTGAATCGCTTTCCCCAAAGCACTCAACGCCGCTTCCTTCACCACTTCGCTCAGCGTTGGATGCGAGTGCACAGTCTCACCCACATCATCGGCGGTGCCGCGGTATTCCATCGCCAACACGATCTCGCTGAGTAGATCGCTCACGTTAGGTCCGATCATGTGGCAACCAATGATCTCGTCGGTGGCTGCGTCGGTGACGAACTTCACGAAGCCTTCGGTGTTGCCCATCGAGCGCGCCCGACCATTCGCGCTGAAGGGGAACTTGCCAATCTTGATGGCCTTACCCGTGGCGCGCGCTTCAGCCTCGGTGAGCCCGACCGTCGCAATCTCGGGCCACGTATACACGACGCCGGGCATGTTGTGGTAATGCATCTTCGCGTGATGCCCCGCGATGACTTCGGCGGCGATGACGCCTTCTTCTTCGGCCTTGTGCGCGAGCAGCTTGCCGCCCACGGCATCACCGATCGCAAACACATTCGGAAGATTGGTGCGCATCTGCGCATCAACGACAATCTCGCCGCGCTTGCCGAGCGCGAGTCCGAGCGCGGCGGAATCAACACCCATGAGTGACGGCTTGCGACCAATCGACACGAGCACGTAATCGGCTTCGAAGCTCTGCTTCGTGCCGTCCTTCTCGGTGTCGATCAACACCTTCATGCCCTGACGACGACCATCCACGACCTTTGTCGCGGTGTGAATCTCTAAGCCCTGCTTGGTGAAGATCTTGTGCGCTTCCTTCGTGATATCGTCGTCGTTGCCGGGGAGAATCGTCGGCGCGTACTCAATCACGGTGACCTTCGCGCCAAGGCGACGCCACACGCTGCCGAGCTCGAGACCAATCACACCACCACCGATGACGATGAGATGTTTGGGCACTTCTGGAATGCGGAGTGCGCCGACGTTGCTCATCACGCGCTCTTCGTCGAATGGCAAGAACGGCAACTGCATCGGCACGGAGCCGGTGGCGAGAATGACATTCTTCGCGCGGTACGTGGTGACGGTGCCGTCGTTGGCCTTCACGTCCACCACATTGCCGGCTTTCAACGTGCCCACGCCGCGCGCCCACGTGATCTTGTTCTTCTTGAACAAGAACTCCACGCCCTTGGTGTTCTGAGTGACGACATCATCCTTGCGCTTGAGCATCGTCGCGAGGTTGAGCGTCACGCCAGCGAGCTCGACGCCGTGTTCCTTGGCGTGCTTGAGCGCGAATTCGAAGTGCTCGCTCGACGCGAGCAGCGCCTTGGACGGGATGCATCCGACATTCACGCAGGTGCCGCCGAGTGTTTTGTCGAACTCCACGCAGACTACCGAGAGGCCGAGCTGCGCCGCGCGAATGGAGGCGACGTAGCCGCCTGGGCCGCCGCCGATGACGACGAGGTCGGGGGAGAGGTTCTGATCAGCCACTGGGTGTCTCGTGTTGAAGTCTTTGAGAAATCTAATGGACGAGTGCGGACGATTTTGATGCGCTGCTGGGAGAGGTCAAGGGCTATTCACCACAGAGGGCACAGAGGGCACAGAGAACTGCGGAGGCGTGCGGATGACCGAGGAGCGCGATTCGTTGTCATACGCGGTGCTTGGCGCGGCCATTTCGGTCCATCAGGCGATGGGGCCCGGGTTGCTTG
>JAYUWY010000145.1:0-3910 GCA_043753285.1 Gemmatimonas sp.
CTGCCTCGAGACAGAAGCGTGAGAACTTCGACATGCCGAGATCCTTCTCGTCGAATGTCGCGTCGATTTCCTGCATCACCTGCTTGAGGCGATCGGCGCGCATCACGTCGCCGTTCTTCTGCATGCGGCCAATGGACTCCGTCACCAGTTCCCACGGATCCCACTTCTTGGCTGATGCTCCATTCTCGTCGCCGTTCTTCACGAGACCGGCGAGCGCGTTGTACGAGTAGTACTCGTCGCAATTCTGCACGAGCAGGTCGCTCGAGCTTTCGCGAATGCCCACGCCGATCACGTACTTGCCGTATTCCTTGAGCTTGAGCACAAGGGACGAGAAGTCCGAGTCACCGGAGAGCAGGATGTACGTGCCAATCTCAGGGCGCGTGAACACCAGCTCGATGGCATCCACCGCGAGGCGGATATCCGTCGCGTTCTTCTTCGACGAGCCGTAGGCCGGTGCGAAGATGAGATCGATGGACGACTCGCTGAGCGGTACGATGTACTGCGGGTAGCGGCGCCAATCGGCGTAGGCGCGCTGGACTGCGACCTTTCCGGAGATGATGGAGCTGCTGAGCAGATTCCGAAGCTCCGTCTGTAGATCGGAGCGAATCCCCATCGTGACGTTGTCGAAATCGATGAGGAGTGCGGCGTTGGGTGCGTGTGACGAGCTGCTGCCGAGCGCACTTGCCTGCGGCCCCCGATGAAGGGGAGCGACCGCGGTACGCGCCATACGCGCTACCGCGGGTGAAACTGAACGTGGGTGCATCTGTTTCCTGGCGTATATCGCCTAATTGAGTACCGGCGGAGAACCCTCACCCGCTGGGGGGTCGCAAGCTCGACGTGCCGATGGTCTCGCGCTAAGGCGGTGGATCATCGACGCGCCCAGCGCGTCCCTGCTAATGAATGTAGGGGGGACGAGGCATAAACGGCAGTGGGGGCATAGACTTAGGGGGTGCGCACCCCCCGATTTCGGACGCGACTCTTCGCCATTCTGGCCCTTTTTGCCGTCGTGCCAGCCGTCGTGCTGACGTTGGCGTGGAGCGGCGTGACGGCGCGCATACTGCCGCGCCTCTCGAGCGTGGGTGCGTGGGATCAGGTCGCGGCGAGCGGTGATGCCGCCATCACGGCCGCTCGCGAGGCTCCCACGGCGGCCAACACTCGTGAGTTGTTGCGCCAGCACGAAGCTGAGCTCGGCGAGTCTCGCGTGCAGGCGCGTCGCTTCAACTATTTGGTGAATCGCACATCCGTATTGCTGTTCGTGCTCGGACTCGTGCTGATGGTCATTCTAAGCTTCATCGCATCACGCGTGGCTGGGCATTTGAGCCGCCAGCTCTCTCGGCCGTTGGACGAACTCGTGGGCTGGACCGACCGCATCGCGCGCGGCGAAGCGCTGCCCGAGCCGTTGCCGCGCGAGCTGCGCGGCGCGCCGGAGTTTGGCATGCTGCGCGATCGGATGCGTTCGATGGCGCAGGATCTCGAGGCTGGCCGTCGCTCAGCGCTTGAAGCGGAGCGTCTCTCGGCGTTTCGTGAATCGGCACGGCAAGTGGCACACGAACTCAAGAATCCGCTCACACCAATTCGCTTTGCTGTCGCAACGCTGCGGCAGAAAGTGGGCCCAGAGCTCCGCGAGACGATTGAAGTGTTGGACGCTGAGTCGGCTCGTCTTGAGGCAATGGCGCGTAACTTCGCGCAGTTCGGTCGCCTGCCCGAAGGCCCCACCGCTGACGTGGACCTCTCAGATCTCGCGCGCGAGACGATGCGTTCCACCGTGCCGCGTTCCGTGACCCAAGAAGTGAAAACCGAGGGTGGCCCGTTCCTCGTGCGCGGTCAGCACGATGCCTTGCAGCGCGCACTCAGCAACGTGCTGCTCAACGCGGTGGACGCCACGCAGGGTCGCGGGACAATTTCTGTGCGCGTCGTGGGACGAAACGGCACGGTGACACTCGCCGTACGGGACGATGGCATTGGAATCCCCGTCGAGAAGATTGAGAAGATTTGGGAGCCGTACGTGACGAGCAAGACCGGCGGCACGGGATTGGGTCTCGCCATCGTGAAGCAAACGATTGTCTCGCACGGCGGGCGCGTCGATGCCGAGAGCACCGCAGGCGCAGGTACAGAGATTCGCATGCACATTCCCGCTGCTGATGCGGCGGTCACCGATTCGGAGCAGCAATGAACCCAGAGCTTTTGGTGATTGGTGGATTCTTCTCCACGATCATCGTCCTCGCGATTGGGGTACCGCTCGTACGCGCGTACGTGCGACGCAAAGAGCTCGAGCCCCCACCGCAACTCGCAATCTCCGACGCGCGCTTACAGCGCATTGAGCAAGCGGTGGAGACAATGGCGATTGAAATCGAGCGCATCAGCGAGGGCCAGCGCTTCGTGACGCGCTTGTTGGCCGAGCGTGAAAGCCAAGCGAAGTCTCTTCCCAGCAACGAATCGCGCTAACGCGCTCCTTCCGTCTTAAGTCTTCCGTCTAAATCATGCCCTCGATTCTTATTGTTGACGACGAACCCAACATCCGCAGGATGGTGGGCGCGTTGCTGGGCTCGGAAGGCTACGAAGTTCACGAAGCGGCCGACGCGGCCGCGGGCCTCGCGAAGGCGTCGGAGACGGACCCGGACCTCGTGCTGCTCGACTTGATGATGCCCGACCCCACCGACGGGTTGGTGCTCCTCGAACAACTGCGCGAACGCATTCCCGATTTGCCTGTCGTGATGATGTCCGGTCGCGCAGGACTCGGCGACGCCGTGAAAGCCACGCGACTCGGCGCCGTGAACTTCTTGGAGAAGCCCCTCACGCCCGAAGGCGTGTTGCTGGCGATTTCTGGTGCGCTTGAGCTTCGCCAAGCACGCCGCGAACGCACGGCGCTTCGTGCAGACTTGGGACTCGCGGGCCAACTCGTGGGCACAAGCCCCGCGCTCGACGCCATGAAGGCGATGATCGCGCGCGTGGCACCCAGCGATGCGCGTGTGCTCATCAGCGGTGAGTCGGGCACGGGCAAAGAGTTGGTGGCCGCCGCGATTCACGCGCAGAGCCCGCGTCGCGACAAGCCGTTCGTGCGCGTGAACTGCGCGGCGATTCCGCGCGATCTCGTCGAGAGCGAGATGTTCGGCCACGAGAAGGGCGCGTTCACGGGTGCCACCGAACGTCGTATTGGCCGGTTCGAGATGGCGCACACCGGCACGCTGCTGCTCGACGAAGTGGGCGAGCTCTCGGCCGAGGCACAGGCCAAGCTGCTGCGCGCCATTGAGGCGCGAGAGATCGAGCGCGTCGGTGGTGGCCGACACATTCGCGTGGACGTGCGCGTCATTGCCGCGACCAATCGCGATCTCACGAAGGAAGTCCGCGAAGGACGCTTTCGCGAAGATTTGTACTTCCGTTTGAATGTGATTCCGATGTCCGTGCCGCCGCTGCGCGAACATCCGGGCGATATCCCAGATCTCGTGTTGCACTTTGCGATGCTCAATCGCCGTCGCAGCGGCCAGCCTGCTCCCACGTGGTCCGACGACGCCGTGCAGGCGATGACGCGCTACCGCTGGCCTGGCAATGTGCGCGAGCTCGCGAACATCGTCGAGCGCTTGGGCATTTTGCACGCGGGTCGCGAGATCACGGTGGACGATGTGCATGAAGTTCTGCCCGCGCTCGACATCGCGACGTCTACGCCTTCGATGCTGCCCGACGCGGAGCGCTTAGAGATGGGACTGAGCGACCAGCTCGACGAGTACGAACGTCTGCTCATTCAGCGCGCGTTGCAGGCTGCCAATGGCGTGGTGGCTGAGGCCGCGCGCCGTCTACAAACGGATCGCCCGAATCTGTATCGCCGGATGCGCCGACTCGGCATTACCGGGGTAGAGTGACGCTATGACCTTCAGGGAGCGAGCGATGCGAGTCGTGATGTTGGTGGCGGTAG
>JAYUWY010000146.1:0-3901 GCA_043753285.1 Gemmatimonas sp.
CTGCGCAATGGGCTCCACGCTGCGCGTGAGCGCGTCCCACAGCGCCGCGCGGCGTGTACCCTGCACACTGCCCACCGGCCACGTCGCGAGGCGCATCCACGTATCCGCGACGCGCGCGCTGTCCAAATCGAAGCGCCCCACAAACATCGGATGATCCAACAAGTCGTGCACGTCTGTGGTCGTGTACTGATGCATAGAATCAGCGGGCGTCATGCCTGTGGCAACGTTCCAACCAGTCGCTGCACGCACGGACACGCGCGTCGGCGTCTCAGGACGACCTTCAACGTACAAAAAGACATTCGTACCGTTGAAGAACACAAAATCATCCGCGCTCCAACTGCCGGCCACGTCGAGGTCGTCCGTGCGCACGCGGTAGCGTACTTCGATCGTGCCCGTGCGACGCGTGGAAATGCGCCAAGTATCCGCGTCGAGTTTGTCCCACGTCAGCGGCTGTCCGTTCGCGGTGGCCGAAAAGCGCGAGACGCCGCGCGCGTAGTCTGCGATGTCGTACGAGCCCGGCGTCCACGCGGCCATGGAGAGCAACACCGCACCTGGTTCGCGCGCGTTCACGCGCATCACCACATCGAGCACGCGCTCGCCCACCTGCGCCTCCCCCGCAACCACCTCCACGCGCACGTCGCTCACGGGGACGGAGCGCAGCGGGCGCTGCGCGAGAGCGACAAACGGCGCGAACATCAGCGCGGCAACAACGAGGGCACGGGTCATTGTGGCGAAGCCTCGGCAAACCGAGGGGGGCAACGCAAGGGGATTCGTGCCATTTTAGGGGGGTGGCTCGTCATTCTGTCGAACCATTTCGCCCCCCGATATGACCTCGCCACTTCCTGCACGACCCCGCGCGCAAGAGAGCAAGCGCATTCACGTGGTCCTTCGCGACTCGTCCCTGTTGGAAGGGTCGATCTACATCGCGGAGGACATGTCGTTGGTCGCGTTTCTGAGTAGCCGCAAGGGCGGCTATATGAACATGGTGGACGCGCGTCGCCCTAAGCTCCAAGAGGCGCCCGGCCATCTCATCGTGCAGACCGATCTCGTGGTGCTGGTGTCCGCGCCCGATGGCAATGTGCAAGTCGTGGGTGCAGCGGGTGCCGGTGCCGGCGAACGCGAAGTGGAAATCCACCTCATTGGCGGCAAGGCCCTCAAGGGCGTGATGTACGTGGCGCCCATGCAGCGCATGAGTGACTACCTGCACCACTGCGGCAAGTTCGCGGGTCTCGCGCGCGCGGTGTTTACCAACGACAACGCGGAAATCGGCGACGTGGCTATCAACACGTCAGCGATTGCCATGATCCGCGAAGCACGCGCACCCAACACGCCAGAATAGTTAGCGTCCGAGCACGCGGCCGAGCACGCGGCCGAGGACGTCGGGGCGATCGGTAAACATTCCGTCCACGCCGCGGCCTAACAGAAAACGCATCACCGGCTCGTCGTTCACCGTATACGGGTGGACGACGAGTTTTCGTTTGTGGGCAGCGTCAATGAGCGCGGCCGAGACTATGGCTCGCGCCGGTCCGATGCCCATCGCGTACCGTGCCACGCGGTCCAACACGGCGTCAAGCGAATCGCGAGGAATGGGGTCCTCGATGAGCAACACGAGCTGGAGATGCGCATCGAGTTCGTGCAGCCGTTGCAAGTTCGCTGGACTGAACGACTGGACGATGACTCGGTCTGTGCCCGCGAGGCGATGCCGGCGCAGTAGCGTGAGCAACGCGTCTTCCATGCCTGGCGCGTCGGCGGGGTTCTTGGTCTCGATGTAAAACTTGGCGCGCGACGCGTAGCGCGTGAGCACGGCGTCGAGTGTGGGAATGCGCTCGCTGGCGAAATGGGCACGCGCACGATTGGGATGCTCGGTGTTGAACCAGCTGCCCACTTCACATGCACCGAGCGATGCGAGTGTTTGGTTGCGCACGGGGCCGCGGCACGAAGCGTCGGGGCCGCGCGCCGTGCGGTCGAGCGAGTCGTCGTGTAACACCACGAGATGCCCGTCGCGTGTCATCTGGAGATCTTGCTCAATCCAGTCCGCGCCACGTTCTAGTGCGAGATCGTAGGCCGCCATCGTGTGCTCCGGCGCGTCCCAGGACGCCCCGCGGTGTGCTATCACCTGTACGGTGTCGTGAACCGTCGCAGCAAGCGCGAGGGGCAGCGCGATCCAAAGAAATTTCATACCGGAGAGTCGCGCCTGCGCGGCGTTCTGGCAATGTTTCGGCAGTCACAACTCCGTCCCAATTCCAATGCGCCGAATCGTCTCGCTCGTTCTCGCTCTCGCCGTCGCCTCGTCCGCCGTGTTCGCGCAGGCGACGTCGTCCGGCCACACACAGATCGAAATTCGCTTTCCCAACGCGACGCAGCGTGAAGCGGAAGTCTCGATTCACTTCAGCGCGGTTCCCGCGGGTCCGCTCGAGGTGCGCATGGCGCGCAGCTCACCGGGCCGCTATGCCGCGCACGACTTCGCCAAAAACATTCACGCAGTGCGGGCCACGGATGCGGCGGGCGCCGCGCTTACCGTTGAGCGTGTCGCACCAAATGTCTGGCACGTGAGCGGACATCGCGGCGACGTGCGCTTCATGTACACGCTCTTTGGCGATCGCGCAGACGGCACGTACGCCGGCATCGATCAAACGCGCGCGCATCTCAACATCCCGGCGACGTTTGCTTACGCGCCTGCTCTTGCATCGCGTCGCATCGCCGTGACTTTCGTCCCGCCCGACACGTCGTGGCGCGTTGCCACGCAGCTCGAGCCCACGAGCGACCCGCGCACCTTCCTCGCGCCCAACCTGCAGTACTTCATGGACTCCCCCACGCACCTCGGCCGACTCGACATTCGCGAGTGGACCGTGGGCACCGGCGCCACCGCGCAGAAAGTTCGACTCGCAGTCAATCACGTGGGCACCGCCGAGCAGGTCACCGAGTACACCGAGCGCACGAAGCGCGTGGTGAATGAAATGGCGGCGGTGTTTGGCAGCTTCCCGCGCTTCGACTACGGCACGTACACATTCATTGCGTGCTACCGCTCCAACTGCGCGGGCGACGGCATGGAGCACCGCAACTCCACGTCGCTCACGTCGTCGGGCTCGTTGGCCAGCTCGAGCGCAGGCCTGTTGGGCACTGTGTCGCACGAGTTCTTCCACGCGTGGAATGTGGAGCGGATTCGTCCAGCGACGCTCGAACCGTTCAATTTTGCCGACGCGAACATGAGTGATGCGCTCTGGTTCGCCGAAGGCTTCACGAACTACTACGGACCGCTGGTGATTGCGCGCACCGGCATCACCACAAATACGCAGTATGCACGTCAGTTGAGCGGTGCGGTGAACACGCTCACGACGCATCCGGGACGACAGTTCAACGGCCCCATCGGCATGAGCAAGCAGGCGCCGTACGCGGACGCCGCGACAAGCATTGATCCGCACAATCGCAACAACACGTTTATCTCGTACTACACATACGGTGAGGCCATTGGCCTCGCGCTGGATTTGTCGCTGCGCGCGCGTTCGCCGAGCGCCTCGCTCGACGATGTGATGCAATTGATGTGGCAGCGATTCGGCCCGCAGACCGCAGCACTCGCCCCAGTGCGCGGCTACACGGTGTCGGACATCCAAGCGGCTGTGGCCGACGTGGCTCGCGACTCGGTATTCGCACGTGATTTCTTCCGCCGCTTCATCTACGGCAACGAACTGCCCGACTACCCCGCCCTGCTCGCGCGCGCCGGATTCCTCGTGCGACAGTCCGCACCAACCACCGCGTGGATGGGCGATACGCGACTCTCGGCGTTCGAGGGCGAAGTAATCGTTGCAGGCCCCACAACCATGGGCTCACCGATGTACATCGCCGGATTGTCGGCGGGTGATCGCATTCTGCGCATGGACGGCAAGACGATCGCGACGAGCGC
>JAYUWY010000147.1:0-7971 GCA_043753285.1 Gemmatimonas sp.
CTCGCGCAGCGGCTTGCCGTGCCAATGGGCGTAGAAATTCGATTCCTTCTCCCAGTTGGGGAGATGGCACTCAAAGCACGCGGCTTCAAACACGGTGGCGCCGCTGTCGGCCTGCGTGGCGACGTACACGCCGTCACCAGTGGTGCGATCGACGAGTGCGGCGCCGGCGGGGATCGCGGCGACGGCGAGGAGGAAAAGCGAACGGCGGAGCATCTGCGAAAACTAATCGCGTGCTCCGCCGTTCACCTCCCGCCACGAAACCTCAGGGCTTGAGCGCCTTGATCTCGGGCGGCAATTCAAACAGCGACGCCTGCTGCGGTCCGAACTCCATCACGGTGGTCGTCATCACCATCGCCATGCCCATCAGCTGCGACTCAATGCGATGCGGGATCATGAGGCCGTTCACGAGGCGGTAGTCCTTCATGAACATCTCAACTTCCACTTCACCAGCCTGCGTGACCTGCTTGGCCGTGGTGCGGGTGAGCAAGCCGGTTGCGTTGGAGAAGCAATCGGTGGTCTCGCGGCCCGACTTCCACGTGAACTTCACGCAGGTGGCGGCGTCACCAGCCACATCAGCGGTGCCGGCCGCAACCATCGCGCTAAACAAGTCGGGCGAGCGCGTCATCGAGTTAAACGTCGAGCCTTCAATCATCGCGGCCGCTTCCATGCCGGCGAGAATGCGCGGGCCCTGCATCGGGTCCACGGCCCACGCGGTGGTGCCGTCGTAGCCCTGGCGCACGGTGCCAACACCTGGAACCTCGGTCTCAACCACCACCTGGTTTGGGCGGCGTGCGACCGCGTTCACGGTCATCGACATACCGACAGCCGGCATGTCCATCGTGATGGTGGAGCGCACGCCTTCGATGCTCGCAAAGCGACCCTGCGGATCTACGGACTTGTTGTAGCGCGCGAGGACTTCGGCCGGCGACTGCGCGGCAACACTGGAAGCCGCAAATACCATCGCGCCAAGTGCGACGTAAGCGGGGCGAACGAAACGACGAAGCATCAGAAACCTCGAAGAGGGGGTGTGCAGCATGTGTGGATTCTACGGTCGAGCGAGCTGTTCGGCGAGCCATGCCCGTGCCGCCTCGAGGGCGGCGTCTTTGCCCGCTGCGACTTCACTACGAATTAACGGCGTGCGACTGTCAGGTTGTACCCCAATTCCCTCCACACGGCGCCCCAGCGCATCCACGTGGTCTGCGATGGGGTGCATGAGCACGTCGCCGCTGGCGAGGCGGAGCATGGCCGCGGGCAGCGATTGGCCCGCCGAGACTTCCCCAAAGACGCGGGCGCGTCCGAGGCCCTGCATGCCCGCCGCAAAGAACTCTGACGCGCTGGCGGTCATGCCATCCACAAGAATCGCGATGGGCGCGCGAATGACATCCACGCGCTCGCCCGCAGAGGTCGCGCGTCGTGGGTTGGCGACGAGTCGCAAATCCGCGCCGCGACCCTTCATTGTCCCGAGACTCCACGTCGAGTCCGAGAAGTGTCCGGCGAATCCGCCGATAATTCCCACCGCGCCGCCGAGGTTACCGCGCAGATCAATAATCACCGCCGGCGCCGCGCGCGCGCCAAACGCAAATCGATCTAGATCTTGAATGATGACGGGGAACCAACCGCTAAATGCGATGATGGGCACGCCCACCGTCCCGCGCGCTGTGGTCACGTCTGCCGTGTCCAGTGTTGCGCTAATCACCATCGCCGGCAAGTTGCCGTACTGCGAGACACGACCGCGCATGGCACCGCGCACGAGCACATGGCCGACGGCGCGCCCACGGATGTCGCGCACCGTGACCTTCACCGTGTCGCCTGCGGGGCCGTCCAAGAGCGAGGAAATCACCATGACGAACAACGCGTTGGACTCGCGCGGGCTCGATGGAAACGCTCGCACAAGACGCTGACGCACAGAATCCACATCTACCGCGTCCACGTGCGTGATGGCGTCGCCAGGATGCACACCGGCGAGTTGCGCAGCGCTGCCAGACTCGACGCGCCACACAATCAGCGTGTCCGCGGCGAGTCGGGCCACAATGCCTGCGGTGCCACGCGGCCCGCCAGCAGCGCGCGCGCTCGGCTTGGCAGACGGCAATGCGTCAGGCGGAATCAGTGCGAAGTGCGACTGTCCAGGAACGGTGATGAGCTTGCGCAGCGCACCGCGCATCTGATCCATCGACGGCGACGCGCCGAGGGAGGTGCGCAGCGAGTCGTACGCGAGGCGCCAACGCCCATTCACGAGCGTGGTATCGAAGTACGAGCGCGACATCGCTGACCAGGCCGTGTCGAACACGGCCAGCGGTTCCACGCCTTGTGCCGATAGCGGCGCGGTGGACACGGCGAGCAAGACAACGGCACAGCGCAGACGACGCATCGGCAAGAAAACTCCAGCCTAGGAGGAGGAACGACCCGAGAAATATCTCTGTTGTCGTCGCTTCCCGCATCTGCGACTGGAATCCGCTAACTTTAATGCTGTGAATCGCCTCATTTTGTCGCCTGCCGAATCTGCCGCGCTCTTTCCCGAGCTCGCGCACACGCGAAACCCCAATGTGTGGGTGTACCGCTACGTGCACGCCACGGCGCCGTGGACGTTGTCCGTCGCGACCCATGCCGCGCCGGGATCCGGCAAGCTCTCGCTCGGCGGCTTCCGCATCGCGCCGCTGGAGCGTACGACGTCGGCGGGGTTTACGACGGACCGCGAAGCGATTGCCCTCGCGATGGGCATGGAAGAGAAGGTGCACTGGTCGCGCGTGATTCAGGTGGGCGGACCGCTGGCGATTCGCGATCTGACGCGCGTGGTGGGCGGTAAGTGCGTGCTCGCGCCCACCGCAGACGCACGCGTGGGGAATCCGCGCGACGCTGAGATGCTGACGTGGGCTGCGGCGTGCTTGAATGATTTGGAGCGCCACGCAGGCATTCACGTGACCACGGGACAAGATCTCGGGCACGGACGTATGTCCGACGGCAAGACGGGATCACTCGAGTTCTTGCACGACCACTTTAATGGCAGCGTGGTCGCCGACACGTCCATCCCCACGGGCGAAGGCAACTATCAGATTTTGCACGGCATGCTGCGCGCTTTTGGGATTCCGCTCGAGCAGGCGACGGTGGCGTTGATTGGCTGCGGCAACATCGGCATGCACATCATCAAGCAGCTCGCCAATCATCCGGGCGTGACGATTCTCGTGTGTGAGTCGCGCGAGGCGCGGCGTGCGGAGTTGGAAGCGATGGGAATTAAGACGTGGGGCCCCGAGCGAAAGGCGGAGTTCCTCGCGCTGCCCATGGATGCGCTGGTCGTGAACGCTGCGGGCGGCACGTTGGATGGAATGTCAGTCACCGCGTGCGCCGCCAACGCGCGACTGCGGGTGATTTGCGGCAGCGAGAATCTTGTGATGCCCGACTTGCACAGCGTGGACGTGCTGCGCGATGCGCATAAGGTGTATGCGCCGACGGAACTGGGCGGCATGATGGGATATCTCACAGCGGTGGAGCAGTATCTCGCGCTGATTGAGCGCGAGCGTTTTGACGTGGCAACGATTCTTCATGCGGCCAAGCGTTTGGAGACGGCTGGCTATGAAACCACCGCGCGAATCGTGGCCGGTGGGCATCGCGAAACGTTTGAAACGGCCGTCACGGCGTTGTACGCGCGTTGAAGAGCGCCTTGACGGAGTGATGGTGTTGGTCTAACATCCGGTTGTCACACAATTGAAGCCGTGGTCATTTGCCGCGATTGCCGCCACGTAAAACAAAGAGCTAAAACGCGAAGTGCCCGCGGCGACCCTCGTGGGCTTTTTTATGCCCGGTTGTTTGGGTCGCCACACGGTTCCTCAGCGGCCCTCTCCTCGGAGAGGGCTTTCGCGTTTCGCGGCATTCTTGTTCCGGAGAACCGCGATGTCCGCCCGATTGTCACGTGTTGCACCATCACAACCGCCGCGCACACTCAGTGCGCTCACGCTTCCCGAACTGCCGCTGGACTCGGGCGACGTGATGCGACAGGTGCGAATGGCGTACCATCTCGATGGTACACTCTCGGCGCGTCACGACAACGTGGTGCTGGTGTTGCACGCGCTCACGGGCTCGGCAGACGCTGCGGGCGATTGGTGGCAGGGCTTGATTGGATCCGGCGCGGCCGTGGACTCCGATCATTGGGCCGTGCTCGCGCCGAACTTGCTCGGCAGTTGCTACGGCAGCACCGGGCCGGACACGCCGCGTGAGTCTGTGTTTCCCGCACTCACCGTGCGGGATGTGGCCCGTGCGGTGGCGTTGCTCGTTGAGAAACTCGGTATTCGTCGTGTGGTGTTGGTGACTGGCGGTTCGCTCGGCGGAATGGTGGCGCTGGAGTATGCGGCGTCCTTTCCAGGTTCTGCGGAGCGCGCACTCGTATTCGCTGCACCAGCTGCGTTGGGCGCCGGCGCGATTGCGTGGTCGCATGTGCAACGACGCGCGCTCGACGTGGGCGGGGAGCAGGGCTTGGAGCTCGCGCGTGCGATTGCGATGCTCAGCTACCGCACGCCGCGCGAACTCGGCGAGCGATTCACGCGTGCGCGTGCGCAAGGCGGAGAGTTTGCGGTGCAGACGTGGCTGGATGCGCACGGACGTCGGCTCGCGGCACGGATGTCTGCCACGACGTATCGCACGTTGATCGATATCATGGACACGCACGACGTGAGTGCGGCGCGTGGTGGCACGGGTGAGCGACTGCGCGCGAGCGGCACGCAATTCACGGGCGTTGGCATCTCGGGTGATCTGTTCTGCCCGCCTGAGGACGTGCGCGCGTGGACGTCGCACGCTGGCGGCACGTACGCGGAGATTGCGAGTGTGCATGGTCACGACGCGTTCTTGATTGAACGCGAGCAGGTGGGCGCGCTGTTGCGCGGCGCGTTGCCGCTGAACGCGATTGCTGCGGAGGTCGCGTGACTACGATCAAGTTGGCTGTAGCCGGCTGCGGCACTGTTGGTGGCGCGCTGTTGGATTTGCTCGAGCGCCACGGGCCGCAACTCGCGGCGCGTCGCGGGGTGCGCTACGAAGTGACGCGTGTACTCGTGCGTGATCGCTCGCGGCCACGCGCGGGACATCTCAATCAAGCCTTGCTCACCGATTGCGTGGATGAGTTCTTGGCGACGCCCGCAGATGTTGTTGTCGAGGCGATTGGTGGCGTTACCGACGCGGCGCAGATTGCGCGAACCGCGTTGAGCCGCGGACGTCGTTTCGTCACCGCAAACAAGGCGCTTCTACGAATTGAAGGGCCACAGCTGACTGCGCTCGCGCGAACGCACCGCGCGCGCGGCGCGACGCTGGACTTCGAAGCCGCGGTTGGTGGCGGCGTACCCATCGTGCGCTTGCTGCGCGACTCGCTGGGCGGGCAGGGACTGCATCGCATTCGTGGTGTGCTCAATGGCACCACGAACTTCATTCTCTCGCGCGTGGAGCGCGGTGAGTCGTTTGCGAGCGCGCTTGCTGCGGCGCAGGCGGCCGGTTTTGCTGAAGCAGATCCTTCGCGGGATCTCGATGGGCGCGACGCGGCAGACAAAATTGCCGTGCTCGCATGGTTGGGGTTTGGTGTTGATCCCGCGTCGCTCGAGGTGCGCACCACGGGTATCACGCCAGCAATTGCGGCCGACGCTGTCGCGGCCGCTAAGCGAGGACGTGTCATTCGATTGGTTGCGACCGCAACACTCATCGGCGACGGCGTATACGCCACGGTGGCACCGCGTGTCGTCCCCGCGGCGCATCCGTTTGCGCGCGTGCGCGACGAAGCCAATCTCATTCAACTCGACAGCGAGAGCAGTGGCACGCTGACATTCGCCGGCCCGGGGGCCGGGGGGTCAGCAACTGCCGCCTCGCTGCTCGCAGACATTCTCAAGACCACCGAGACCAACTAATGCATCCCGAGACCATTGCCATTCGCACGCAGCACGCGCGCTCGTCTTCACGCGAGCATGCGGTGCCTTTGTTTATGACGTCGAGCTTCGTGTTCAATGATGCGGAGCAGGCGCGCGCGCTGTTCGCCGACGAAGTCGACGGCCCCGTGTACAGCCGCTACTCCAATCCCAACACGGATGAGTTTGTGCGCAAGCTCGCGCTGCTTGAAGGCGCAGAAGACGGCATCGCCACGGCATCTGGCATGGCGGCGGTGTTCACCGCGATTGCCGCACTCGTCGAGAGCGGTGATCACATCGTGGCCGGACGCGCGCTGTTTGGCTCAACGCATCAGTTGCTCACACGCGTGTTTCCCAAGTGGGGCGTGACGCACACCTACGTGGATGGGGACGACATCGCGAACTGGGAGCGCGCGCTCACGTCGGCCACGAAACTCATCTTCGTGGAGACGCCGTCCAACCCGGGACTCGAGCTTATCGACCTCACAGCGCTCGGCGCACTCGCTCGTCGGCGCGGCATCCCCCTCATCGTGGACAACTGCTTCAGCACGCCAGTTCTCACGCAGCCGTTGCGCTATGGCGCGTCGCTCGTGGTGCACTCGGCGACAAAGTTTATCGACGGGCAGGGCCGCACACTTGGCGGTGCGATTGTTGGCGACAAAGCGTTGATCGCCGAGGCGCGGTACTTGGCGCGACACGCCGGGCCCGCGCTCTCGCCATTCAATGCATGGGTGTTGAGCAAGAGCATCGAGACGCTCTCGCTGCGCATGGAGAAGCACAGCGCGAACGCGCTACAGGTTGCGACGCACTTTGCCTCGCATGCTGCGGTGGAGGAGGTGCGGTATCCGCATTTGCCTCAGGATCCGCACCACGCGCTCGCCAAGCGGCAGATGCGATGGGGCGGTGGTGTGCTCACGCTGCGCTTGGCCGACTACGCCGCCGCCGTGCGATTTCTCAATGCACTCACGCTGTGCTCACACTCGCCCAACCTGGGCGACTCGCGCACGATCGTGACGCATCCGGCATCCACGACGCACTCCAAGCTCACGGAGGAGGAGCGCCAGCGCGTGGGGATTACGCCGGGGCTGGTGCGCATCTCCGTGGGGCTAGAGCATGTGGATGACGTGATTGCCGATATAGAATCGGCACTCGGCGCGTCAGCGAGCTCGAACGCTCCTCGGAAACTGCTTAACGCGACTTGAACTTGGCGAGCGCGTCTCGGGTGAAGCTCGACAGCACCATGCGTCCGCTCATTCCCGCGCGCTCGTCCATCAGCGCTTCCCAGTTCTCCGTGTTCCGCCAGAACACCGTCTTCATCTCGGCCATCGCCTCGGGATTGCAACCGGCCAGCCTGTGCGCGTGCGACTGCACGATGGCGTCGAGGGCGTGGACATTATCCACGACCTGCGAGTACAGCCCGTGGCGCTCGCACCACGCGGCGTCGTGCCAATCGGCGTGCACGGCGAGGTTCTGAAATGGCGCCTGGCCGAGTTTTCGCTCAAGCGCGACGCCGACGACGAACGGGCCGATGCCCACCGCGAGTTCGGAGAGCTTGGCCTGCGCGCTCTCCACGGCAAACGAGTAGTCGCTTGCGGCAATCACGCCGAGCGCACCGCCGGCCGCGCGCCCGTGCACCCGCGTAATCACGAACTTGGGCGCGCGAATCATGGCGAGAATCACCTTGGAAAATCCAAGGAAAAACTCCTTGCCCGCGGCGGGTTCGGAGAGCGCCGTGAACTCATCAAACGACGCGCCAGCGCAGAACGCGCCCTCCCCGGCGGAGCGCAGCACGATCACGCGGGCGGCGGGATCATCGCCCAGCGTGGTGATGCCGGCGGCGAGCTCCCGTAGGAGTTTTGCTGGCAGCGAGTTGCTCTTGGGGTGCGAGAACTCGACGGTTCCGATGCCTTCGGCGACGGAAAGGTGGACACGTCCATCGGGGGATTCGGTGGCGGCATTGGGCGTCATACCGAGAAACATAGTAAATTCTCAGCCATGACCCAGACGACCGCCCCAGCTGAGGATCCGGCGCTCCTCGGCGCCTTCGAGGCGCGCATCGCCGCCGGCGAGAGCATTGAGCCCAAGGACTGGATGCCGG
>JAYUWY010000148.1:0-3891 GCA_043753285.1 Gemmatimonas sp.
GGATTCGAACCTTCGAAGGCGTAAGCCGGCAGATTTACAGTCTGCTCCCGTTGGCCACTTGGGTATCCCACCAATTTCCCGCGCTGCCACCGTAAGCCAACAGAGCTGACGGCGAGAATCGAACTCGCGACCGCCCGATTACAAATCGGGTGCTCTACCAGCTGAGCTACGTCAGCGAACCGAACTGAGTACAACGCAGACACAGAACATTAATGACCTCAGACTTGAGACGGAAGCCGCCTTCCCTCTTAAGTCTTCCGTCTTCGCGCTCTACCGGCTTTGCTTCCACCGCGTTCCCGACGGTGTGTCCTCAATGACAATACCCCGCGCATCGAGCGCCGCACGAATCGCATCGGCCGCCGCAAAATCGCGCCGACTCCGCGCATCCTTTCGCGCCTGCAACTGATTCTCCACCCAGGACGCCAGCTCCGCGTCCGCAGTCACAGCCTCGGGCACGATGTCGAGCACGCGGTTGGTCATGTCAAACGCGTCGCGCGCCCGGCGCAGCGCTGCGACGTCCGTGCCACCCGCGTCGAGCTCCTTGTTGGCCGCACGAATGAATTCGAACAACGCCGCCATCGCTTCCGGCGCATTGAGATCTTCAAACAACGCCGCGCGCACTGCGGTCTCGAGCAAGTCAGCCGCATCTTCCAACCCGCGCGAGCCGCCCTTCGCCGAACGCAATCGCTCAGCGAAATCTCCAACACGACGCACTGCTTCCATCGAGCCCTCGAGCGCATCGCCGCTCAAGTTCAGTTGCTTGCGATAGTGCGTGCTGAACACGAAGTGTCGCACCGCAGCACCGCTGATGCCCGCTTCTTGTAGTCCCGCAACGTTCTGCACGTTGCCCACGCGCTTGGCCATCTTCGCGCCCTCGGTGAGCAAGAACTCACCATGGCACCAGCAACGCGCAAACGTCTTGCCCGTCGCCGCTTCACTCTGCGCGATTTCGTCTTCGTGATGCGGGAAGATGAGATCAATGCCGCCAGCGTGCAGATCAAACGTCTCGCCAAGAATACTCATCGCCATCGCTGAGCACTCGAGGTGCCAGCCAGGACGTCCGCGACCCCACGGCGAATCCCATGCCGCGCGGCACGCTTCATCTTCCGGCTTCGCAGACTTCCACAGCGCGAAGTCCTGCGCGTTTTCCTTGGAGTAATCGTCCTGCGCGACGCGCGCGCCGCTCTGAATCTCGCGCGTATCCAAACGCGAGAGGCGACCATATTTCGCGAACTTATCAATCGCGAAGTACACGCTCTTGTCGTCGGCAACGTACGCCACACCGTTCTTGATGAGACGCTCCACGAGCGCAATCATCTGCGGGATGTACGCCGTCGCGCGCGGATAGTGCTCCGCGTCTTCGATGCGCAGATACTTTCGGTCGGCGTGAAAAATCTCGACGATTGGATCCGTCACTTCGCCAATCGACTTCCCCTGCTCGGTGGCGCGCGTAATGATCTTGTCATCGACGTCGGTCAGGTTCATCACCTGCTCGACTTTCCAGCCGCGCAATCGAATCACTCGCCGCATCAAATCTTCAAACAAAAACGTGCGGAAGTTGCCGAGGTGCGCCGGATTGTAAACCGTCGGACCGCAGGTGTAGAGACGCACGGTCTGGCCGTCCGAGGGAGCAAAGTCCTCGACCAGGCGCGACATCGTGTTGAAGAGACGGAAATCCGGCATGAGACAAAGCTACCGGAACGGCTCCGTGAGCGGCAACGGTTCCTCTGCGACTCGCGACGCGCGCACGGCCACGCCCGCGTCGCGGCAGAGCGCGAGCACCAGCTCCGGCGACGTGCCGTTCTGGAGAGGGACGCGAATGCGCCGACCTCGCCGCGCCACGCTCGGCAACCGGGGCAACAAGCGCCGCATCGCGTCCTCGGGACTTGGCACGGCGAGCTCGAGCACATTTTGCCGCGGACGCGAGAGACCGTCCACGCGACCGTTCACGAGCCGAATGACTTTGTCGGCAGTGCCTTGGCCGCCGCACGCGTCACCGTCGCGGCCCGCGACAATCACCGCCACTCCACTCGCTGCCACCGACTGCAACAGCGCGACGCCGAGTTTTCGATCACCGGGACTGCAGTACGCGAACGGCTCATCAATGCACAGCAGTCGCGGTTCGGCGAGGAGCCCCTGCGCGATCACCACACGCAGCTGATCGAGTGGTGAGAGCGCGCCCAAGCGCACGCGCGACATACCGCGCAGGCCTACGCGATGCATCAGTGGTAAGAATCGTGTGGGCGCGGCGATGGGTCGCTCACCCAGTGCGAGTACATCAGCGTGAAACGCGAGTGCTTGCCGCACGGTGAGAAAGTGGTATTCCCACGGGCGCGCGCTCAAATGCTGCGGGCGTACTGAAGTGCTCTCGCGCGCACCGTCCCAACGCAACTCGCCGGCCGTGGGTCGCACGAGTCCCGCAGCGAGCAACAGCAGCGTGGACTTCCCCGAGCCAGCTGGTCCCGTCACGGCGAAGAGTTCGCCTTCGCGTAGCGTGAGCGAGACGTGAGAAAGTGCGAGAATCTCGGTGTTGGTGCCGAGTAGGCCGGTGCGCCACCGGCGAGTGACCTGGCGCAGTTCGAGAATTGGAGGTGGTCGCATGGGGCCACTCTACAAACACAATGCCCGGTGAGCGGCATCATCGCCGCGCACCGGGCATCGAATCGCGCACAACGCGAGAATTACTTCTTGTCGTGAATCTCGGCGTCCACCGTCTCGGCGCCCTTGCCGATCTGCTTGGCCGTGCTCGACGTACCACCGGCGCCGAGCAAACCCATCTTCTGCTTGAGCGCGGTGAGCTGCTGATCCGCACTCGCCGAACCCACCTGCTTCTCGAGACGCTTGAAGTCGCTCGCGAGACGATCGCCCGAAAATTCTTCGTCGATCTCGGTGCTGGCTTTGATCATGCGCTCGTTCTGCCCAATCTTTTCTTCCATGCGAGCGAACGCTTCGAACGCGCTCTTCTCGGACATCGACGACATCGTCTCCGAAATCTTGGCCTGCGCCTGAGCACGGCGCTGGCGAGCAAGCAAGAGATTCTTCTTACGCTTGGCTTCCTGAATCTTGTCATTCAAGTCGCGCAGCGAATTCTTAAGCTTCTCAGTTTCCATCACGTGCGACTGCCACGTCGATTCCATCGTGGACGCGTGCTCGTAATGCTCCGACTGACGCAACAACGCCTGCTTGGCGAGGTCGTCACGACCTTCCTTCACCGCGAGCATGGCCTTGGCTTCCCAGTCTTGCGACGCCTTGTACTCGGCTTCGAACTGATCCTTGAGGCGCTTCTCGTCGGCAATCGCGGCGGCCACTTGCTGCTTGGCGCGCGCGAGCTGGTTTTGCATATCAACCACAATCTGGTCGAGCATCTTCTCCGGATCTTCCGCGCGCGAGATCAGGTCGTTGATGTTCGACTTCAGTAGTGTGGCAAGGCGATCAAAGATGCCCATTATCAGCGGGCCTCACGGAAGGTGGAGAACTCGCGCAGATGGCCGGCGAGCGCAAGCGTGATACTCTCGAACGACGCAAGAAACTCTTCGTAGTCGAGATGAGCAAGTTCGAGCGCCTCGGTGAGGACAATCTCGCTGCCCTGAATTCCATAGGAGCCGTGCAGCAGGTCCGTCGCGTTGAGTTCGAGCAAGCGACGGCAGAGGCGATCGGACTCACCGTTGGACGGCAACTCCATCACCTTCACACGGATGACGACTACCGGCGGCGAATGGTGAACAACTACGGTGAGATCGAGCGCGCCGCCTGGATGGACCTTCCACAGGCCGGGTTCGATTTCTTCGTAGCTAGCACCTTCGCCGGCGAGTCGGCCGAGGAAGCCGTCAATCTGTTCGGGCGTAACCATTCGGGAGTCCCCAGAGGTGAGCATTCACCCTTCGATACGCG